>CATLBO010000130.1 GCA_949879025.1 uncultured Hungatella sp.
AGAAGCTTTGGTGAAACAGGTGATTATGAAGAATCATGAAAGCTTGCCCATGGGAGAATTTGCCATTGGGACTAACACTGTCGCTTATGCCATGGCGCAGAAATTTGGGATTGTGGATAAGCTGCCGATTCTGATTGTGGAGAAAATGGGACCTCATTTTGCAGTGGGGGATACATGTTATAATTGGTCGGAGGAGGCGGTTATTTATAATCCTGACGGAAAGGAGATCATTGCCAAAGATAATGAGATCTCTATTTTAAGGAAAGAAGATCCGGGGAAGGCGTATTTTAGCTGCCATACGGATATTACGATTCCGTACAGAGAACTGGGGGAGATTTACGGAGTCGATGAAAATGGGGGGAGACTGCCTGTAATTGCAGACGGAAGGTTTGTGGTTCCAGGTGCTGAGAAACTAAATGAAGCGCTGGAAACCAGTGCCTGATAGTTAAACTTAGGGATGAAAAAGGAAAGGGCCGCTGTGTGAGGTGTCATGCAGCGGTGTTGTTTTTGAGAGGGAAGAATCTAGGCAGCAGCGGATAAACAGTTATGGACAGGGAGTTACAAAAAAGGGCTTTAAAAAAATCAGGAAGTGAAGTATACTGTTTTATAGCGGATCGCAATGCTGTGCCGGCGGACAGCGGGTACGGCGCAAGAATATGGGTGTGAAACAATGATGAGGAATGCAGATGAATGTGATTGCAGCGGTTGACAGGAACTGGGGGATTGGGAAAAACGGGAGGCTTTTGGTGGCAATTCCTGAGGATCAGAGGCTGTTTCGTCAGGAGACTCTTGGAAAAACAGTGATTATGGGGAGAAAAACCTTGGAAAGCCTGCCTGGGGGAAAGCCTTTATACGGCAGGAATACAATAGTGCTGTCCAGAAACCCGAAGTATGAGATAAAAGGCGCCTGCTGCGTGTCTAGCGTTCAGGAGGCCCTTGGGGCAGTAAAGGGTTGTAAACCGGAAGACATATTTCTGGCAGGGGGAGAGGAGATTTACAGGGCCTTTCTGCCTTTCTGCCGTACTGCCCATATAACTTATATTGATTATGCCTATGAGGCGGATGCCTATTTTCCGGATTTGGACAGGAATGAGGAATGGACTCTGGATGTGGAGACGGAGGAGGCTACTTATTTTGACATTTGTTACAGCTTTCGCAGGTATGTAAGAAGATCTGCAGGGCTGCAATTATGACAGCGGGGCATTGGAGCAGCAGTTTATCTAAATGGCGCAGGCGTAAGGAACGGGAAAAGAGCAGAGAAATATGGTAATGGCGGCTGCCGGGAAGGGAGACGGGTGCTGATTGCAGAGGATAAAGGAGAATAATAGGCAGATGGTAAACAGACGAAAAAAGTACATGGCAAAAATCCGGCAGGCGGGAGTGGTTGTGCTGGCAGGAATGCTGCTGTGGCAGCATCCTTTGACAACGTTTGCCACTTCGGCAAGCAAGGCGGCGAAAGAAAAGAAGGAAGCAGAACAGAAGCTTAAGGATGCCAACCGCAAAGCGGATGAAGCCCAGCAGAAGATTAACAGTACAAAGACAGAGGTTACTACTTTAAGCAGCGAACTTTCAGAGCTGTTAGCGGAGATCTCTCTTCTGGAAAAAGACATTGATGATAAAAACCAGCAGATCCACCAGGCTCAGGAGGAATACGATGCGGCGAAGGTCAGGGAAGAGAGCCAGTATGATGCCATGAAGAAGCGGATCAAATATATGTATGAGCGCGGGGAGACGGAGTATCTGGATATTCTTCTGCAGGTAAAAAGCATGACAGAGCTTTTAAATAAAAGCGAATACATAGAGGCGCTTTATACATATGACAGGGAAAAACTGGAGGAATACCAGGAGACAAAGCTTCAGGTAAAGCAGTATAAAGCCCAGCTGGAAAATGAGAAGGCGGAGATGGAAGGCATGCAGCTGGAGTATGCGGCCCAGCAGAGGGAACTGGAGACTACGATTGCCCAGAAGCGGAAAGAGATTGACAATTTTGACGAGCAGCTGGCAGCTGCCAAAGCGGAGGCAGCTGCTTATACGGCCACTATTGCCAGAAAGAATGAGCAGATCCGCCAGGCTCAGGCAGAGGAAGCCAGGAGAAGGGCAGAGGCTCAAAGGCAGGCGGCGGAGGCCAGCAGGCAGGCAGCGGAGGCAGCCAGCCTGGCGGCTGCGGCAAGCAGCGCAGCTGCAGAGAGCCTGGCAGCTGCGGATGGAACCATTGCCCAGAATCCAGTCGGCGGACAGAATTCAGGAGATACCCAGGTGATACAGGCGCCGCCGGCTCAGACCACGGCTGCCACAACGGCTGCATCAGAAGGGCCTAAGGCAGAGACCACCAAGGCTCCGGAACCGGCGACTACAAAGGCCGCCAGCAGCGGTGGCTCCGGGCAGGGGCAGTCAGTGGTAAATTATGCCATGCAGTTTATTGGCAATCCTTATGTTTACGGAGGCACCAGTTTGACAAATGGCGCAGACTGTTCAGGATTCGTTCAGAGCGTTTACAAGAACTTCGGCGTCAGCCTGCCCAGAAGTTCGTCCCAGCAGCGTTCTGCAGGGACGGCTGTGGATTATGCCGATGCTCAGCCGGGAGATATTATATGTTATGCAGGCCATGTGGGCATTTATATTGGAAACGGCCAGATTGTCCATGCCAGTTCGCCTACTACGGGAATCAAGGTAGGAACTGCTACTTACCGGAGCATTTTAAGCGTGCGGAGGATTTTTAACTAAAGTTTTTGCGGCAGGATCGAATGTATGGAAAAATTGCGCAGAAGAAGGGAAGAGGAGTTATGCCAAGGGCAATGACAAAAGAAGAAAAATATAAGCAGATGATTGAAACGCCGGTGCAGAAACTGATTCCGCGTCTGGCAGTTCCCACGATTATCAGCATGCTGGTTACTTCTATTTACAATATGGCGGATACGTTTTTCGTAAGTCAGATTGGAACCAGCGCTTCAGGGGCTGTGGGTGTTATGTTTTCTGCTATGGCCATGATCCAGGCTATTGGCTTTACCCTGGGAATGGGAAGCGGCAATTATATTTCCAGATCCCTGGGCAGCCGGGATGAGGAGGCGGCGTCCCAGTCAGCGGCCACGGCGTTTTTTACCGGAGGGATCATCGGCATTGCCATTGCCGTGCTGGGGACCATATTTTCAAAGCCTTTAGTGTATCTTCTGGGTGCCACTGATACCATTGCTCCTTTTGCCCAGGACTATGCCAGGTATATTCTGATTGCGGCGCCCTTTATGATTACTTCTTTTGTAATGAACAATATTCTTAGGGCTCAGGGAAATGCGGTGTTTGCCATGATCGGCATTACTGTGGGAGGGATTCTCAACATGTTTCTGGACCCGGTGCTGATTTTTGGATTTGGCATGGGGATATCTGGTGCTGCCATTGCCACCATGGCAAGCCAAATGGTCAGTTTTGCCATTCTTCTTTATCAGTGCAACAGGCAAAAGGGGTGCATCAGCATCCTCCCAGGCAAATTTACTCCAACATTAAAAATGTATGGGGAGATTCTTCATGCCGGCCTTCCTTCCTTCTGCCGCCAGGGCCTGGCAAGCGTGGCCACGGTAGCTTTGAACTTTGCGGCAGGGCCTTACGGAGATGCAGCTATTGCAGCCATGTCCATTGTATCCAGATTTATGATGTTTATTAATTCCAGCCTTATAGGCTTTGGCCAGGGATTCCAGCCGGTATGCGGGTTTAATTTCGGAGCCAGAAGATATGACAGGGTGTTGGAGGCGTTCTGGTTCTGTGTCAAAGTGGCAGTGGTTATGTTAAGCGGGTTTGGCATTGTAGCATTTTTGTTCAGCAGGCCTATTATTACGGTTTTCCGAAGGGAAGATGCAGAAGTGATCCGCATTGGAACCAGGGCACTGCGGCTGCAGCTGGTTACCATGCCTTTCCAGGCCTGGGTGATCATGGTCAACATGCTGACTCAGTCCATTGGGTATGGGTTCAGAGCCTCTCTGGTGGCTATGGGGCACCAGGGGCTGTTTCTGATTCCTGCGCTGCTGATCCTTCCCGGAACCTGCGGGCTTTTGGGACTGCAGATTTCACAGCCGGCTGCAGATATGCTTACATTTGTGCTGGCAACGGGAATCGTTGTAGGGATTTTAAAAGAATTGGGACAAATGAGAGATGATGAGAGCAGGGCAAAACTTCAAAACTAAAAGATTGATAAGCAGGGAGACTGGCAAATGTACATCAGCAAAAGATTGGAGGAGAGTGGGGGATGAATGTTCTTAAAAAGAGGCTGGCAGTTTTTTTTACGGCTGCTGCCATGGTTTTGAATCTTGGAACCATAACACCCTATGCCGAGCCGCCTCAGTGGCCTGGAGACGTGGGGATCGTGGCCGGGGCAGGTATTGTCATAGACGCAGATTCCGGGGCAGTTCTTTTTGGACAGCAGATACATGTCCCTTATCCGCCTGCCAGTATTTTAAAGTTGCTGACGGCTTTGGTGGTGGTGGAAAACTGCGAGATGGATGAAATCGTAACCTTTTCCTATGATGCAATCCACAATCTGGAAGCAGGTGCGGGAAATAAGCTGTCTCTGGCAGAAGGGGATCAGATTTCTGTGGAGGACTGCCTTCATATGATGCTTCTTCTGTCCAGCAACCAGTCTGCCAATGCGCTGGCAGAGCATGTGGGGGGAAGCAGAGACGGCTTTGTGGAGATGATGAACAAGAAAGCAACGGAACTGGGATGTTCTTCTGACGAGACTCATTTTGCCAACCCGTCAGGTCTTAATGATGACAATCAATATGTCAGCGCATACGATATGGCCCTGATTGCAGCCGCTGTATTTGAAAACCAGGAGGTATTCCGGATCAGCTCCACCAAACGGTATTCTGTGGGACCTACGATCAATAATCCTGACGGAGCCAATATCAGCATGGAACACCGCATTGTTATGGAGGAGAACCAAGGCAGTGAATACTACTGCCAGGGCGTTAAGGCAGGAAAGACAGGTTATACTTCCAAAGCGGGAAATACGCTTGTGACTTATGCGGAACGGGACGGAAGAAGGATCATCTCTGTTATTTTAAAGGGCAGCGACAAATACCAGTACTATATGGATGCAAAAAATATTATGAATTTCGGCTTTTCTTCTTTTAAGAATGAGCCTGTCAATGAGGCGGAAGGCTTTTTACAGGAGCAGGAAGAGTTTGAGTTTGCCGGAAACACATATCCTGCGTCCCGGCTGCGGCTGGAAGATTCGGTGATCACGATTCCTAATGGGGCCGCATTTTCAGATGCTGAACGGAGCCTGACAACAGATCTGCCGGCAGGCCATCCGGAGGCGGCAGTGGCTATGCTGACATACACTTATAATGAGAGAAAAGTGGGAAGCGCATATATTTTTGATACCCAGCGGGAAGAAGAACTGGCCCAGGAACAGGCCAGCAGAGAGGCAGCAGAGGCTTCCAGGGAGGCAGCGGAGGCCTTGGGGGAGACATCTGCAGAAAGCCAGGAAGAGGAAACTTCATCAGCTTCAGAGGAAAATGAGAAGAAGCAGGAAAAGGGCGGGCTGTTTTCCGGATTTTCACTGGGACAAAATCAGATTTTAATATTAGCTGCCGCTGTGGGAGCAGCTGTTGTTCTGGGAATCGGGATTTTCTTAGGAATCAGAAAAAAGAAAGAGAGAATCGAAAGAGAAAAACGCCGGGAAAGACGGAGACAGCGGCTTTTGGAGATTGGATATAATGAAGCGGATTTTGAAGAGCTGGTAAGGAAACGCAGAGAAAACGGATCGGGAAAAGGAAAACTAAAGTAAAGAATGAAAGGCTTCCGATGACTTCTTGGGTCAGCGGAGGCCTTTCATTTTATACTGTTTTATGCAGTTATCTTAGAACTTTCCAGCCTTGGCCGCTTCTTCAACCGCAACAGCCACGGAAACAGTCATACCAACCATAGGATTGTTGCCTGCGCCGATGAGACCCATCATCTCAACGTGTGCCGGTACAGAGGAAGAACCAGCAAACTGAGCATCAGAATGCATACGTCCCATAGTATCAGTCATACCGTAGGAAGCCGGTCCTGCTGCCATGTTGTCTGGATGCAGAGTACGTCCTGTGCCGCCGCCGGAAGCAACGGAGAAATATTTTTTGCCTTTTTCCACGCACTCTTTCTTGTATGTACCTGCAACGGGATGCTGGAATCTGGTGGGGTTGGTGGAGTTGCCGGTGATGGAAACATCCACGCCTTCTTTCCACATGATGGCAACGCCTTCGGTTACGTCATTGGCGCCATAGCAGTTAACTTTTGCACGGGGGCCGTCGGAATATGCTTTTCTGTATACTTCCTTTACCTCGCCGGTGTAGTAATCCATCTCAGTCTCAACGAAAGTAAAGCCATTGATCCTTGCAATAACCTGGGCAGCATCTTTTCCAAGGCCGTTTAAGATAACGCGGAGAGGTTTCTGACGAACACGGTTAGCTTTCTCTGCAATGCCGATAGCGCCCTCTGCAGCAGCGAAGGACTCATGGCCTGCCAGGAATGCAAAACAGTCAGTTTCTTCTTCCAGAAGCATCTTGCCTAAGTTGCCGTGGCCAAGTCCTACTTTACGCTGATCGGCAACAGAGCCGGGAATACAGAAAGACTGAAGTCCCTCGCCGATAGCAGCAGCGGCGTCAGCAGCCTTACGGCATCCCTTTTTAATAGCAATAGCAGCGCCTACGGTGTAAGCCCACTTTGCATTCTCAAAACAGATAGGCTGAATGCCTTCTACCATCTTATATACATCCAAGCCGGCATCCTTGGTGATTTTTTCTGCCTCTTCAATGGAAGCGATGCCGTAGCTTGCCAATACTTCATTGATCTGTTTAATACGTCTCTCGTATGATTCAAATAATGCCATGATATGTATTTCCCTCCTGAATAATTATAACGGAAATGGTTCGAAAAATTCCTCTGATGTCAGTGGAATGAATCGGAAAACGCAAACTCCACTGGGGCTGCGTCCGCATAGCGCTAAATTTCCTGCAGTGAATAAAATTTAGCTTTATTCCTGACGCGGATCGATGATCTTTACTGCGTCTGCAACGCGGCCGTACTGGCCTTTTGCCTTCTCCCATGCGGTGTTGGGATCATCACCTTTCTTGATGAAGTCAGTCATCTTGCCAAGGCTTACGAACTGGTAGCCAATGATCTGATCTTCTGCATCCAGAGCAATGCCTGTTACATAGCCTTCTGCCATCTCAAGATAACGAGGGCCTTTCTTCAGAGTTCCATACATAGTACCAACCTGAGAACGCAGGCCCTTGCCCAGATCCTCCAGCCCGGCGCCGATAGGCAGCCCTTCTTCGGAGAATGCACTCTGGGTTCTGCCGTATGCGATCTGTAAGAACAGTTCTCTCATAGCGGTATTGATCGCATCACATACAAGGTCGGTGTTCAATGCCTCTAATACGGTTAAGCCCGGAAGAATCTCAGATGCCATAGCTGCAGAGTGGGTCATGCCGGAACAGCCGATGGTCTCAACCAAAGCTTCCTGGATGATGCCTTCCTTAACATTCAGGGTCAGCTTGCAGGCGCCCTGCTGCGGAGCACACCAGCCAATGCCGTGGGTCAGGCCGGAGATGTCGGAAACCTGTTTGGATTTTACCCATTTTGCTTCCTCCGGGATCGGAGCTGCGCCATGATGAACGCCCTGTGCAACTGTGCACATCTTCTCTACTTCATGTGAATAAATCATTGTAAAACTCCTTTCAAATAAGTAATAATTGTGAAGTACTTTGCTCGTTAAAATTATCACATCATACTTAACAGTATTTTCTCATAAAATGCCAAATTAGTCCAGAGGTTTTTTCTAAATTTTACCGGAAATTTCTTTCAGAAACAGGAATCGTTTGGATATTAGAATTTTTTTAGAAAGGATTTGGGAAATTCAGAGGAAAGGAGCAGAAAATCTCCCAAAGCCTGGAATAAATGGCTGCTATGAGGACAAAAGCCTTTTAGGTGAATAACCGCTTCGATTCTGACATATAATGGAATAAATGGACATCCATCATTTAAGGATTCATAATCAAATATAACAGGAGGGCAAATTATGGAGAGAAGGCATAGAAGAACCAGACAGGAGAAGCTGGAGGATGAACTGTTAAAAACAGAAGAGGCTATTGAACAGTATACGGAGGCTATTGCCGCAATGCAGGAGAAGAGGCAGTCTCTTATGGAAGAGATTGAGGCAGAGCATATGCGGGAGGTAACAAAGCTTCTTAAGGAAAAAAATCTGTCGGTGGAACAGCTGAAGAACCTTTTAGGCGGGCTTTCGCCGGAAAATATGATGGAGCAGCAGGGCGCATAAGCCCTGCTTTTTAAAATGACTTTTAAAATGATGCGTGTAATTTGTTGTTGGAAATTAGTATCTGTGATATGCTATAATTTTAGAAATGTTTCAGATGAATGAGAGGCTGCCAAGAAAGGGGCAGCAAAAGTTTCTTTCCCTGAGGCAGGGTCAACAAAAAGAGGAGGCGGAAGGATTTGAACATTGCATTGCTTTTATCCGGGGGCATGGGAAGCCGTATGGGAGGCAGCATTCCGAAGCAGTATAGAGAAGTATGCGGCCGGCCGGTGTTTTCCTATTGCATGGAGCGTCTGTTTGCTCATGAGAGAATCGACGGGGTGCAGATTGTGGCTTCTTTGGAATGGCAGCAGGACATATGCCGCTGGGCAGAGATGATTATGGGAAGAACATTGTGGGAGGGCAAGTTCCGGGGCTTTTCTCTTCCAGGGGAAAACAGGCAGATGTCTATTTACCACGGGTTGGAAGGAATACTCAGGTATGGGCATAAGGAGGATTATGTACTTGTCCATGATGCTGCCAGACCGCTGCTTTCTGCAGAGCAGATCAGTGCCTGCCTGGACGGAGCCATTGGCCATGACGGAGCTATGCCGGTTCTTCCCATGAAAGATACAGTGTATTGCAGCCAGGATGGGCGCAAAGTGGAAAAGCTGCTGGACAGAAAGACTATTTATGCAGGACAGGCTCCGGAGGTATTTCTTTTAGGAAAATATTATGAGGCCAACCAAAGGCTTCTGCCGGATAGGATTCTGGAGATTAATGGTTCCACAGAGCCGGCGATTATGGCAG
>CATLBO010000131.1 GCA_949879025.1 uncultured Hungatella sp.
GTGTTGTAGCAGTACAGCACTTTTCTGTGATGTTTGAAGAACGGAAAGGTGGCCAGTATGGCAGAGAGCAAGAGAGATTACTACGAAGTCCTGGGCATTCCCAAGAATGCGGATGATTCGGCAATCAAAAAGGCGTACAGAGTCCTGGCAAAGAAATATCATCCGGATGCGAATCCGGGGGATGCGGAGGCGGAAAAAAAGTTTAAGGAGGCTTCTGAGGCATATAGTGTGCTCAGTGACAGCGAGAAAAGGCGTCAATATGACCAGTTCGGCCATGCGGCCTTTGACGGAGGAGCAGGCGGCGGAGGCGGTTTTGGAGGCTTCGGAGGCTTTGGCGGTTTCGACGGAGCTGATATGGGAGATATTTTCGGAGACATTTTCGGAGATATTTTCGGAGGCGGACGTTCCAGAAGCAGTTCCAGGTATAACGGCCCTATGCGGGGGGCTAATGTAAGGACCAGCGTGAGAATCACCTTTGAAGAGGCGATTTTCGGGTGTGAGAAAGAGATTGATATTAACTATAAGGAGGAGTGTGCCTCCTGCCATGGCACAGGAGCTAAACCGGGAACTTCTCCGGAGACTTGTTCCAAGTGTAATGGCAAGGGTAAAGTCATGTATACCCAGCAGTCTATGTTCGGCACGGTGCAGAATGTTCAGACTTGTCCGGACTGCGGAGGTACCGGAAAAGTGATCCGGGAGAAATGTCCTGACTGCCGGGGAACCGGTTATATTACCAGAAGAAGGAAACTGAAAGTTACCATTCCTGCAGGCATTGATGACGGGCAGAGCATCCGTATGGCAGGTTCCGGGGAACCGGGAACAAGCGGAGGAGAGAGGGGAGATCTGCTTGTGGAGGCTGTGGTGTCCAAGCATCCGGTGTTTGTCCGCAGGGAAACCAGTATTTATTCTACAGTGTCTATTTCCTTTGCAGTGGCAGCCCTTGGCGGTCCTATACGAATTAAGACTGTAGACGGAGAAGTGGAGTATGAGGTGAAGGCAGGAACCCAGACAGACACTAAGGTCCGTCTCAAAGGCAAAGGCGTACCGTCATTAAGAAATAAAGCCATACGAGGCGATCATTTTGTGACTTTGGTGGTTCAGGTGCCGGAGCGGATGAATGAAGAACAGAAAGAGGCCTTGCGAAGGTATGATGATTTGATGAACGGGAGAACTCCGAAAGAGGAAAGCGGACATAAGAAGAAAGGGCTGTTTAAATAACATAGACCTATAGAAATGGGAAAGCATCTGGGAAGGTACCAGGTGCTTTTTATTTGCGTAAGCCAAAAAACCGCCGGAATAAAGCTATGGAAATCTTATACACTGTGTGTTAAACTATATAAAGCGGCTTGGCGGAGATTTATCTATGACAGCCGGGAAAATCAGAGATGCGGGCATTTTATATTACAAAGTAAAAAACATAAAAGGATTTTTGCATCGTAAAAATAAATGGAGGAGATTATAATGGAGAAATTGACGGTAGGCTTTATCGGTTTCGGAAACATGGCCCAGGCCATGGCCCAGGGGATGATCAGTAAAGGGGCCATAGAGCCGGGCCGGATCTATGCCTGTGCCAGGAATTGGGACAGGCTGTGTGATAATGCCAAGCATTATGGAATTCATGGATGCAGGAATGCAAAGGAAGTGACGGAAAAATCCGATATTGTGATTGTGGCAGTGAAGCCTTACCTGGTAGAGGAGGTGCTCATTCCCATTCTGGATACTCTAAAAGGGAAAGCCGTGATTTCCGTAGCGGTTAACTTTCCGTTTGAGAGGTATGAAGAGTTCCTGCTTCCAGACACCCATCACCTAAGCACATTGCCTAACACGCCTGTGGCAGTGGGGGAGGGGATTATTCTGTTTGAAGAAAAACATTCCCTTACAGAAGAAGAACTGAGAAACGTAAAAGAATTATTTTCAGCTATGGGGATGGTGGAGACTGTGGACGGAAAGCATTTGAAGGCTGCAGGAACCATAAGCGGGTGCGGACCAGCTTTTACAGCCATGTTTATTGAAGCATTAAGCGATGGGGCGGTGCTTCACGGCCTGCCGAGGGAACTTTCCTACAAACTGGCCAGCCAGATGGTGGCAGGCACAGGAAAGCTGCAGCTGGCTACGGGACACCATCCCGGCATCATGAAAGACGGAGTGTGTTCACCAGGCGGAACAACAATAGCCGGAGTTGCAGCCATGGAGCGGGAAGGGTTTCGTTCAGCAGTGATTGATGCTGTTGATGCAGTAATGAAAAGGTAAAGGGACTGAACATCAATCCATGGCAGAATATCTTTGTAAACCCACTGAGAACGAGAGAAAACATATGGAAAGAAAAATAAATGGCTTCAGGAGGAGAACATGAAAAAAAACAGAGTCAGACATACATGGACACGGTTAATGGCAGCCATGCTGATTACAATAATTGGAGCGGGTATTTTTTTATCCGGGCCAGATACTGCGTTGGCAAAAGTAAAGGCAAAAGGCCCAGGCGGCATTGACGTCTATGATTATCCGGGATTTAAAGGGGCCGGCCCAGGGGAAGATATGATAAGCAGCTGGAATTATGAAAGCGACGACCGGCTGGGGCCGGCCTATAAAGGAGGCCCGTATGACAGAGGATGGAGGTATACGCCAGATGGGTGGTGGTATCGGTATGACAACGGAAAGTGGCCCTCTGACAGCTGGGCATGTATTGACAGCCGCTGGTATTATTTTAACGAAGGAGGGCATTTGAAAACGGGATGGCTGGATAAGGACGGATATCGGTACTATCTTAATCCTGTAGATGACGGAAGCCTGGGGGCTATGAGAGTGGGATGGCAGATTATCGGCGGGAAAGCCTATTATTTTAATGGATCATCAGATGGGGTGTATGGTGCGCTTTTGACAAACAGCACTACGCCTGACGGATATCGGGTAGGGGCTGACGGCGCCATGGTGAGATAAAAAACTTTTGAAAACAAGTTTCATTAAGGAGTTGGAGACACTGACATTTCAGCTATGAAACTTCCCCTGAAAAGAAGTAAACCGGCAGGCCTTGATCAGAGGCCTGCCGGTTTATTCTTTTGTTTTCCCGGATTCCTGAAAAAGTGTGATTGAGTTTCGTAATGTGTAATGCAACAGGAATTTCAAAAAGTTTTATTTTGATATTGTTAGTTTTGTTTACAGTTTCGTTTTCAGGATTCCGGTAGAACAAAATTGTTTTTCACCCGTTCAATAGATTAATGCATAGGAAGCTGTTTTTATTGCAGAGAAAAAGAAAAACAGAGTGGAAAATACAGGAATCCGAAGTTTATGGACGTAACCTGTTGACAAGGTAGAATGGTATAGGTTACAATTTTAAAAGAGAATGGAGGTGCTGGGGCGGCGATGGAGGATTTAACCAGAGACACAGGGGCAATGGACGGAATGAGCGAGCAGGAAATCCTGGAGCAGGAAATAGGAGAGTTGCCTATAGGATACATTTCGAAAAAAAATATCCATGGAAAGACACGATATTACCGTCAGTGGACGGAAAATGGGAAGATAAAAAGCCAGTATATCAGAGAGGAAGAGCTGGAGGAAATACAGGATCAGATCGCCAGGAGAAAGGAGCTGCAGCAAAAGCTAAAGGAACTGAATCAGAAGTCAAAAGGCCCGAAAAGGGCATCTTCCGGCAGGGGTAGGTCCACTGCAGCCATGGCATTTCCCGAGATGGACTATGAGACAAATGTGATCGTAGGCGAGGAGCTTCTGACTATGGCCTCCAATATCCAGAGCAACCGGAAAAGGGACTGCTTTAAGGAACTTTCCGGATATCTTTCCGGGGAAGGCGGAGAAAGGGTGTGCATTGTCTGTGGTCTTCGAAGAACGGGAAAGACCACGATGATCCGCCAGGCGATTCTGGACATGGAGCCGGGAGAGGCAAAACGGGCGGCATACATTAAGACTACGGCTGCGGATAATATGGAAGTGATGAACCGGGATTTGCGGCGGCTGAACCAGAGAGGATACCGGTATGTTTTTATTGATGAGATTACGCTGATGGACGATTTTATCGACTCGGCGGCTATTCTTTCGGATATTTACGGGGCACAGGGGATGCGTATTGTACTGACGGGAACCGATTCCCTGGCTTTTGCCCTGGCCATGCGTCAGGAACTGTTTGACAGGGCCATAACGGTGAGGACTACGTTTATTCCTTTCAGAGAGTACAGCAGGCTTTTGGGGGCGGACAGCATTGACGAGTATATCCGGTACGGAGGAACGCTGAGAGCCAATAAGCCTTCAGGAACAGACAATGGGGAACCAACCATTATAGCCAGAGTAGACGGCTCTCGTGCAAAAGAGACGTTTGCCCTGTTTAAGGACTGGGATTCCACCAAAGACTATATTGAGAGTGCTGTGTGCCGAAACATCCAAAGATCCCTTGCAGGGAGTAAGGATAAGAGCCAGTTTTCCAGTCTCCGGGCGCTTCTGGAGACCGGGGAACTAATCGGGGCAGTGAACCAGATTATGGAAGACATGAATTTAAATTTTTTGCTTTTGGTGGCATCCGACAATCCTGCATTCCATGAGTTCAGGCTGGCGGTTTGGAACATGCGCAATGAGAAGGTGCGCAGGGAGCAGGCGGACGGGCTGACCAAGGCACACCTGGCTCAGATAAAAGAGGCACTGGTGGCCCTGGATCTGGTGGTGGAGTGTCCGGCTGAAACTACCAGGCCTGGGACAGAGCCTATTGAAAAGGTGATTTTCACCCAGCCGGGAATGAGGTACTGCCAAGTGCAGATGCTGGTGCAGGAACTGGTAAACGGAGAACGGTTTGCCAGCCTGAGCCAGGTGGAAAAACGGGAACTGTGCGAGCGTATTCTTATAGAAGTCCGGGGGAGGATGCTGGAGGAGATGGTGCTTATGGAGACAGAAAAAGCGCTTTCAGGACGGTACCAGGTGTTTAAGATGCAGCTTGCCACAGGGGAGTTTGACATGGTTGTCTATGATACTCAGGAAAATAACTGTACCCTCTGCGAGGTGCGGGGAACCAACGGAATGGCCAGGAACCGGTTCAGGCGGGTGCCGGATGCAGAAAAATACCGGCAGATTGAAAGGCGGTTCGGAACCATACGGGAGCGGATCATGTTGTGCCGGGACCCTCAGCTTATGGGAAATGACAGTAGCAAATACTGCCGGATTGAAGACTACCTGCGGAGTCTTTCGTGACACTAGTGGAAGAGGCACACCTATAAACCGACGTGTGAATGCCTGATGAAAATGAGGAGAAAGCAATATGAAATGGAGTAAATTCACTCTGACTACTACCACTGCAGCTGTGGATCTGGTCAGCAGTCTGTTTGACGAGATTGGCATTGAGGGAATCGAGATTGAGGATCATGTGCCGCTTACCGAGGCGGAGACAAAGGGGATGTTTATTGATATTCTGCCGGATATGGGACCCGATGACGGAACGGCAAAGGTTAGTTTTTACCTGGAAGACCTTTCTGATATTGACCGTATTATGAGAGAGATAGAGGAAGGACTTGATGAGTTAAGCAGGTTTGTGGATGTGGGTGAGAGAACCATAACCGCCTCCGAAACGGAGGACAAAGACTGGATTAACAACTGGAAGCAATATTTTAAGCCCTTTACTGTGGACGATATTTTGATCAAGCCTACATGGGAGGAGATCCCAGAGGAGCATAAAGACAAGCTGTTAATCCAGATTGATCCAGGAACGGCTTTTGGAACGGGGCAGCATGAAACCACCCAGCTGTGCATCCGACAGTTAAAAAAGTATGCCGGGAAAGGAGCCAAAATCCTGGATGTAGGTACGGGAAGCGGGATACTGGGGATTGCGGCTTTGAAACTGGGAGCAGGAAGTGTCTTTGGGACGGATCTGGATGAAAACGCCATTGCCGCTGTAGGGGAGAACTTGAAGGCTAATGACATCGGTACGGACCAGTTTAAAGTGGTTCAGGGAAATATTATTGAAGATAAGGCGGTTCAGGACATGGCAGGATACCGATGCTATGATGTGGCAGTGGCTAATATTCTTGCCCCAGTGATTATTTTGCTGCAGAAGGAGATTCCGGTTCATTTAAAGAAAGGCGGCGTTTTGATTACGTCAGGAATCATTAATACCAAGGAGGAAGATGTGAAAAAGGCACTGTCTGCCAACAAGGATCTGGAGATTATAGAAACCACATATCAAGGAGAATGGGTGTCTGTTACCGCCCGTAAGCTGTAAGGAGAGGCTGTGTACCGTTTTTTTGTAGATGATAGTCAGATAGGGAAGCAACAGATTGCCATAACCGGCAGTGACGTGAATCACATCCGCAATGTGCTGAGAATGAAGCCGGGAGAGCGGATAATGGTCAGTGACGGAAAAAAGATGGATTACTGCTGCCGGATTCGAGAGACAGGGGACCAAAAAGTAATTGCGGACATTTTAGAAACAGTAGAGGCTGCCGGAGAGCTGCCTGCAAGAATCCACCTGTTTCAGGGGCTTCCCAAAAGCGATAAGATGGAACTGATTATCCAGAAGGCAGTGGAATTGGGAGTATGGCAGGTGATTCCCACAGTGACCAAAAGAGCAGTGGTAAAGCTGGATAAAAAGAAGGAAGAGGCAAAAGTCAGGCGGTGGAACAGCATTGCGGAAAGTGCAGCCAAGCAGTCAGGAAGAAGCAGGATTCCCCAGGTGACAGAGGCTATGACTTTAAAACAGGCCTTGGCCTGTGCGAAAGAGTTTGATGTGAAGGTAATTCCTTTTGAACATGCCAGGGGAATGGAGGAGACGGCAAGGCAGATGGAACGAATCCGGCCCGGGACGGATGTGGGAATTTTTATCGGGCCGGAAGGCGGATTTGAGGATGAGGAGATTTCCATGGCGGAATCAGAAGGAATTACTCCTATTTCTCTGGGGAGACGGATTCTAAGAACCGAGACAGCAGGGCTGATGATCCTTTCCGTAATAGGATATCTGCTGGAAACCAAAGACTGAAGGCAGGTTTACGAGATTTTCAGGAAAAGGCGGAGTCTGCTGCAGTACGAGAAGAACAAGAGGAACAATAGCAATGGAAGCATATTTTGACAATTCAGCCACAACCAAAGTATTTGACAGCGTAAAAGAGATTGTGATAAAAACCATGACAGAAGACTATGGCAATGCTGCCTCCAAGCATAAAAAGGGGGTAGAGGCAGAGCGGTATATCAAGGAAGCCAGAACCATTATCGCCAAATCCCTGAAAGTACAGGAAAAGGAGATCGTGTTTACCTCCGGAGGCTCTGAGTCCAACAATATGGCTCTTATAGGAGGGGCCATGGCAAACCGCCGCAGAGGCTGCCACATTATCAGCACCAATGTGGAACATTCTTCGGTTTACAATACGCTGGAGTTTCTGCGGGATCAGGGCTTTGAGATTACCTATCTGCCGGTGGACAGCCAGGGACATATCAGTCTTTCTCAGCTGAGAGAAAGTCTTCGGCAGGAAACCATTCTTGTGTCAGTCATGTATGTGAACAATGAGGTAGGCTCTGTGGAGCCGGTTGAGGAAATAGCAAAAATAATCAAGGGGTATCAGCCGGAAATCTTGTTTCATGTGGATGGAATTCAGGCCTACGGCAAGTATGAGATTCGTCCGAAGCGGCAGGGGATTGACCTGCTGAGCGTCAGCGGCCACAAGCTTCATGGGCCGAAAGGCGTGGGATTTTTGTATATTCATGAAAAAGCGAAAGTGAAGCCTTTGATTTACGGAGGCGGCCAGCAGAAGGGAATGCGCTCCGGGACGGAAAACGTGCCTGGAGTGGCAGGGCTTGGAGCGGCAGTTCAGGAGATATATAAGAATCATAGGGATAAGACGGACTATCTCTATGGGCTTAAGGACTATTTTATAGAGAGAATCCATGAAGTGGAAGGCTGCGTGGTCAACAGCCAGCCGGGAAGGGACAGTGCTCCCCAGATTGTCAGTGTCAGCTTTGAGGGAATCCGCAGCGAGGTGCTGCTCCATGCATTGGAGGATAAGGGGATTTATGTGTCGTCAGGGTCCGCCTGCTCCAGCAACCACCCGGGAATCAGCGGCACGCTGAAAGGGATTGGGGTGAAGCCGGAACTTCTGGACGCTACTTTGCGGTTTAGTTTTGGACTGTTTAACACAAAAGAAGAGATTGATTATGCGATCCAGATGCTGAAAGAGCTTCTGCCCATGCTGCGGAGATTTCGCAGAGGGTAAAATATTCAGCAAAGAACACAACAGTAGAAGGGAATAGAGTATGCTGTATCAGTCATTTTTGATTAAATATGCGGAGATCGGTACAAAAGGAAAGAACCGATATCTTTTTGAGGATGCCCTGATGAAGCAGATACGCCATGCGTTGAAAGAGGTAGACGGCGGGTTTGCAGTAACCAAAGAGTTTGGGCGCATATACGTGGAAGCCAGAGGAGAATATGATTATGAAGATGTCGTAGATGCTCTGCAGAGGGTGTTCGGCATTGCCTGGATATGTCCCATGTTTCAGATTGAGGAGAAAGATTTTGAGAACCTGAAAAAAGAGGCAGTGGATTATATTGACCGGGTATACCCTGACAAGAACCTGACTTTTAAAGTGGATTCCCGCAGAGCGGATAAAAAATATCCCGTTACTTCGGAGCAGATGAATCGGGAACTGGGCGAGGCCGTGCTGACGGCATTTCCCCAGATGAAGGTGGATGTACACCGCCCCCAGGTGATGCTTCATGTTGAAGTGCGGAATATGGTGAACATTTATTCTCAGATGATTCCCGGACCGGGAGGGATGCCGGTGGGAACCAACGGAAAGGCCATGCTTCTTCTGTCCGGCGGCATCGACAGTCCGGTGGCAGGATACATGGTTGCAAAACGGGGAGTGAAGATAGAGGCGGTTTATTTCCATGCACCGCCCTATACCAGCGAGAGAGCCAGACAGAAGGTGGTGGATCTTGCGGTGCTGGTGTCCCGGTATTCCGGCCCCATAAAGCTTCATGTGGTTAATTTTACGGATATCCAGCGTTATA
>CATLBO010000132.1 GCA_949879025.1 uncultured Hungatella sp.
ATGCTCAGAGACCGTCCTGTATCGTCAGGGCGGTTTTCTTTTACGGAGGATCCCTTATGGATGGACTACTGACCTGTGCGAAAGCATTTGAAGATCTGCTCCCTGTAAAATACCATATCATCATCGGGCGAAAAGGAAAGTCCGTGGATCTGACGGTCAGCTTTCTTTGAGGCTGTAGAATTTCATCATCTTGTGGGACTGCATAAGCTGCACGACCTGCGTCTCTCCAGAGCCAGTCGTGAAAAAGTATTTTCCCAGATCCTTTCCAGTCAGATCACTTTGGAGGATATCAAAAAGAGCCGCTACTTCTGCAACATCCAGAATCGGCTGGAACCTTTTCAAAAGCTTGAGACGCTTTTCGATAAAAATGACCTGGTCTTCCGCTATAACAGAAAGCTTCAGGCCCTTTCCCTTATCGAAGCAGAGTACCTGCTTTCTACACCTCATGAATATACTGATGTATATATCTTTCTCGACAAAAAAGACGAGGCCGGGAATTTTTTCTGTCGCTCTTTTTTTCCAAAAGAGGACAGAGATTACACAAAAGGTCAGGCCGTTTATACTCTTCTGAAAAAAGAAAAGATAAACACCGACACCGGAACCGTACAGATCCAGTATGACCGGCTCTCTCCAAAAGATAAAAAATGATCCCGCACAGACAGCTGCAGAGCAGCCTCCCAGCCACTCTGCAGTTTTTCTTTCTCTGTAAAAATTGCTGTTAAAATTTCTACAGCACACCCAGCTTCTTCAGCAGCGCCACACAGTCCTTCGCTCCCTGCTCATACAGATACAGGCAGTCGTGATCCGCCGCCAGCAGTGTCGCCTCCACATAATCCGTGATAGCCTTCTTCACATCTTCCGGCAGGTCTTTTATCTTCTCCTGCATCTCTTTGCTCAGCCCGGCCACCTTTTCCTGCAGCTCCTGGTCCTCCGGCGAATGCTCATTGCGCTCACGCACTGCTGTTTCTGTCATCTCCCGGATCACCATCTCATAAATTTCTTCTCTGTCCATTTTCATTTCACTCCTTTTTTCAATCAACATAAACGGAACTGTTCTCACAGTCCATATACAATACCAATAAACTTTTTCCTTTTAGTTTTCACGTTTCTGATACTTGTATGCGTCATTCAGCTCCACTGCGCCGTTGAGACGCTTCACTTCCTCCACACACTTTGCATGGAGCTTCCGGAAGACACTTTCATCGATCCGGCTCTCTGAATGGTAGGCGATCATATGCGCCAGCATGGAAAGCTCCACCGCGATCTTAAAATCCATCCGGGCCAGACGGTTCTCGGTGTCCTGCACCGTGCCGGTGAGGACGGAGGACAGGGACTGCAGCAGATAATCTTCGGCCTTCCCGGAATTCAGATAGCCGCAGTAGAATTTCAGCGCCTCCGTGACAAACTCATTCCTAGAGCGCACATTGGCGGCTGGAAGGAGGCTATCCGCCATCTCCAGCACTTCCTTCTCGATGTAGAAACCGGCCCGCACCTTTTCCTTTCCTCTGGCCATCCATGCCACCTCCCCTCTGACCGGAACATTTCTGCCCGGTATTCATTTTTTGTTTGTAGGAATCCCCCAAATTGCCTCTTTTTCCCGGAACCAGGTATAAAAAACCTCTGGCCCTCCCGAAAAAGTATGCACTTTTGTCCTTCCGCACGGCTTTGCCGGGCGATGTTTTCCGGGTTTAGGCTGCGAAAGCAGCATAAACCCTTTAACCTGCACACCTTTCGACCCGGAACTCACGCCGCTCTGGCCCGATCCCCAACCCCTGCCCAAATTGCTCCAACAAGGCGGATTTCCCTTCCGATGGTAACTACTGCCACCCCTTCCCCGAAAACGGCACACGGGGCCACACGGCGGCTTACAGGGGCGGATGCCGGGGGCACGTTCTCTGCACCATGTGCGTGCCGTACCTATCCTGCCCGAATTCCTCCTGTATCACTTGCTCCCGGGTGGCTTTCTCGCTTCTTTTCTGTCTATCCTGCTCCCCCGCCCCATTCACCTTCCCCTCCATCCGATCATCCACCAGATAAGACAGACACAACTCATCCCCTTCCTTCAGCCCCATCACCTTTACTTCCTCCTCCGGCAGCTGAATCATTCGGTCCTTTCCCATCACAACCATCATCTCAACCAGTTGCATAAACATCCTCCTTATTTTTTCATCTTTTCTTATTGCTTCTTGGTAAAAAATCCACCCTTCCCCACATTATAAAAACCCCGCAAACTTCGCCCCTTAAAAGTTGGTAAAAGATTTTACCAATTCCCGTACCAGTTTTTTACCAACTTTTCCGCAAAATTCTCTAATTTCCATCATCCCAAAATGACACCCCGGAAACGCCAAAAACGCTGGCAACCTGTCGGGTTTCCAGCGTTTTGCTTAATCTTATGAAATTGGAATTACATTCCCATCTGCTTCGCCACTTCCTCAGCGAAATTCTCCTCTTTCTTCTCCAATCCTTCGCCAGTCTCAAACCGAACAAACTTCTTAATCTTAATATTTGCCCCGTTCTCCTTAGCCACAGCCTTCACATACTGCTCCACAGACTGCTTTCCATCCTCTGCCTTCACATAAACCTGATCCATCAGGCAGATCTCTTTCAGTTCCTTATTAATACGTCCCTGAATCATACCGGCAATCACCTTCTCCGGTTTGGATGCCTCCTTAGGATCATTTTGGATCTGAGCCATCAGAATCGCCTTCTCATGCTCAATAAACTCCTCGCTTACTTCACTGCGGTTCGTATACATCGGCTTTAAAGCTGCGGCCTGCATAGCCACATTCTTAGCCATCTCCTTAACCGCATCATTGACAACATCTGTCTCAACATCAATCAGCACGCCGATTTTTCCGCCGCCATGAATATAGGAAGCCACAAAGCCATTATCCTCAACCACCTGTTCAAATCTGCGGATGTTCATATTCTCGCCGATAATAGAAATCTGGGAAGACAAAGCCTCTTTAACCGTCATAGTCGTATCCTTAGCCCATGTCTCAGCCATAAATGCATCAATGTCTGCTGCAGTGGTAACCAATGCCTGAGCAGCCACATCAGCCGCATAAGTCTGGAACTTTTCGTTCTTTGCCACAAAGTCAGTCTCTGCGTTAACTTCAACCACAACCGCCTTCTTTGCGTCGTCTGTAAGAGCCGTAACCACGATACCCTCAGCTGCAATACGGCCTGCCTTCTTAGCTGCGCCTGCAAGTCCCTTTTCTCTCAGAAACTCAACCGCTTTATCCATATCGCCGTCGGTAGCTGCAAGAGCCTTCTTACAGTCCATCATACCGGCTCCAGTCATTTCTCTCAATTCTTTTACCATTGCTGCTGTTACTGCCATGATTATTTCCTCCGTTCTTATAATTAATTTATCAATAAATCAGAAATGCTTCAACCCGTTATCCACAGATTGAAGCATTGCCGGAATTTACATTTCTACAGTATCTTCTGCCTCTGCAATTTCCTCATAGACATCAACTGCTTCACCCTGTTTTGCCTCAATTACTGCATCTGCCATCTTTGCCACAATCAGTTTCACGGCTCTGATAGCATCGTCGTTGCCTGGGATTACATAATCCAGTTCTTCCGGATCACAGTTGGTATCGCAGATACCGATAAGCGGAACACCTAAAGTATGCGCTTCCTGAACGCAGATTCTCTCTTTCTTTGGATCTACGATAAAGATAGCATCAGGGATCTTCTTCATCTCCTTGATACCGCCTAAATTCTTTTCCAGCTTCTCCCATTCCTTCTTAATCTGGATAACTTCCTTCTTTGGCAGTACATCAAATGTGCCGTCCTCTGCCATGGTCTCAATCTCTTTCAGCCTTACGATTCTGCTCTGGATGGTCTTGAAGTTGGTCAGCATACCGCCCAGCCATCTTTCGTTTACATAGAACATACCGCAGCGTTCAGCCTCAGTTTTAATAGCATCCTGAGCCTGCTTCTTCGTTCCGACAAAAAGAATGGTTCCTCCATTAGCCACAATATCAGACACAGCCTGATAAGCCTCGTCCACTTTGCCTACGGACTTCTGCAGGTCAATAATGTAGATACCATTTCTTTCTGTGTAAATGTATGGAGCCATTTTAGGGTTCCATCTTCTTGTCTGGTGGCCGAAATGCACACCGGCTTCTAAAAGCTGTTTCATAGAAATAACGCTCATGTTATTACCTCCGTTGGTTTTTCTTCCATCTGCATCTTATGCTTCCTTGGGAACCTGATTCAGGCACCACCCGCAGAATCAGCAGACGTGATTTTTTTCAACTTAAAAATAATATCATAGAAATATTTCCAATGCAAGTAGTTTTTTCCCGATTTTATCTCCAATCTATCAAAAAGAGGCCTATTCTTCACAGGCCCCAGCAATACAGACTGCAGTGCCTTAATTCTATGGCTAAAAATACTTACTGCAGAAATGTATGTCCTTTTATATTAGAGCGTGTCTGAAAATTCATTTCCCCATCTGCTCTTCCCACTTTTCGGCATATTTGGGCCAAATTCAGCCTACTGCGCCCTCTTCATTTGACCCAAATGTCTCACAAAGCGGAAAGCATATCCGGCAGAAAAACCTCACCAGCTTAGTAACAAAAAACTCATCCTCTGAAATCACATGGCTCATCTTCTTGCCCTGCACTAATCAGCCTTCCTATTTTTTGTTCGCTTTTCATCCGCCCTCTGCTTCCGCCTTCTCGTCTTACCGTCACTTTTCTGTCTTCTGATGTTTTAAGCTGCTGTTTCCTTTTCTTCTGCTTTCCCATCTTCCATAAAGCCGGTGCTGCTTTCAGCCCGCCCCTCTGCCTTTTCCCTTTTGTCTTCCTGTATCTCTTTTCCTTCCTGCCCGTTTCCCATCTGGTTTTCTTCCATTGGAACGTCCGTTCTTTCTCCTGTTTCTTTCATAAATAATATGCCAAACATCTTCTTCACAGAATCTCTAAACCTGGCCTCCCTGACACTTCCGGCTGTAACCACTGGCAGTTCTCCCAGCTTCTCTCCCCCTATCCGGTACTCCAGCACGCCTGCTGTCTGTCCTTCCTCCACAGGGGCCTGAAGAGATTCTGACAGCACAAGCGTCCTCTCCATGGCGTCAAAATCCTCCCCATGAAGTCCCAGATAGGAAAACGTTCCTTCATACCGCAGATCTACTACATCTTCCACGCCATTTTCCACAGGCATCCCCGGCAGGGCCAGCGGCTCTTTATCCTCATAAAGCCTGCAGTTGGCATAGCCATAATTCAGCAGCGCTGCGGCATCGGAAAATCTTGCCTTGTAATCCGGGGCCGCCATAATCGAAGCAATCATCCTTACCCCATCCTTTTCCGCCGTGGCAGACAGGCAATACTTTGCTATTGACGTAGAACCGGTTTTCAGCCCGGTTACCTGAAAATTGGTTGCCATTTTCAGCAGCTTGTTGGTGTTGGACAAGCCAAATTCTTTCGTGCCCTGTTTTGTTACATGGGTGATCGTGTCCATCCAGATAGTAGAATAATTGTGTATCTCTGGGTAATGATTAATCAATTCCCTGGACATAAGGGCAATATCCCTTGCAGAGGTTACATGAGTCTTTGACTCTGTCAGCCCGCAACAATCCTCAAAATGGGTTGCCGTCATCCCAAGCCCCTGGGCTCTCTGATTCATCATGTCCACAAACGTCCTTTCGTCACCTGCTATGTACTCCGCCATTGCCACACTGGCATCATTTCCCGAAGCGATAACAATACATTTAATTAAAGTTTCTACTGTCTGTACCTCACCTTCTTCCAAAAACACTTGGGAGCCTCCCATGGATTTTGCATATGCGCTGGTAGTAACCTCATCGGTCATGTGGATTCGTCCGCTTTCCAAAGCGTCAAAAATTAAAATCAGAGTCATGATCTTTGTAATACTGGCTGGGCTTCTGGGCTCGTCGGCATTTTTCTCATAAACCACCTGCCCTGTTGACGCTTCCATTAAAATAGCAGATGGAGCCTGAATCTCCGGTCCGCCCTTGGACACTGCCGCAGCCCTTTCCCCATTCTCCTGTTCTTCCTCCGTTCTTTCCAAAACCCCCCTGGCCATATCACTTCCTGCTACCATAACCGGCTCTGATGCCATCGCAGGCGCACCAGGAACCAGGCAGTTCCCTGCCAAAGCAGCAGCAGTCAGCCATGCGCCCATCCATCTCTTAAGCTTCCTCATAAATAACCTCCAATATCTGGTCTGTTCTCTTACTAATGTATGGTTTCCCTGTGTTTATCTATTACTATTTCCATGCCAATATACCTTAATACTGCACCAGGCTTTCCAGAATTGCCAAACAGGAATCTGCAGCGTCCGGTTACGCTATAACTGAAAACATCTTTATCCCTATTAATATAGGGTTACCCTGCTGCTTATTTTTACATTCTGCCTTCCTTTTATTACGTTCCTCTGCTTGTTTATTACATTTCTTAATCATGTTTTATCCTTTTATTATGATTCCATTATATTTCTGGTTTCTCCTACTTTCCCATTTACATAATTCGACTCCCTGTGGTATACTGTAAATCACTTTGAAACCTATTTTTTTATACCTACAGCCGCCTTTCAAAGGCGTTCATTATACAGTTTAGAGGTGTCTTTCATGAATCAGCGCATAAACCGCAACCATTACCGCCCCGGTTCCTCCAAGCGCCGGCAGCAGTATTTTTTACACAGGCTTCCCATTATAATAATTATTGTTCTGCTTTTGGTGTTTCTTTCCGTCTTCTGCTGGATGCTGGGACGTCATTTTTTAGGAAAAGATACACCGCCTACCTTGCATTCCGACCCTCAGCCAAGCGAAATTGAGGCCTCAAGCCCTGCCGAGGCCCCTTCTGACATTGAGATCTTCACAGAACCAGACATCGCCAACGCCCCCATAGACAGCCTTCTTGAAGACGCTGGGCATATTGCCGCCGGCTATGATTATGATCGTGCCATCCAGATTCTTCAAACTTCCCAATACTATGGAAGCGACCAGAGAATCGATGAAGCCATAGCAGAGTACGAAGCCATCAAATCAACACTTAAGCCCTGTGATTTATCCCAGGTTACCCACGTATTTTTCCATACCCTGGTTATGGATGAGTCAAAGGCATTTGACGGGGATGCAGATGAGAAAGGTTATAACCAAGTTATGACTACTAAGGACGAGTTTTTAAAAATCCTTGATTCCATGCATGACAAAGGTTATGTTCTGGTACGTCTCCATGATATGGCGGAGATGGCTGCCACTGAGGAAGGCACAAAGATGACCCGTAAGTCTATTCTTCTTCCTGAAGGTAAAAAGCCCTTTGTCATGTCGCAGGACGATGTATGCTACTATGAGTACATGGAGGGAGACGGATTTGCCACCCGCATGGTTATTGGCGAAGACGGAAAGCCTACATGTGAGATGAAGATGGATGACGGCACAGTTCAGACAGGAGCATTTGATCTGGTTCCCATTCTGGAAGATTACATTCAGGAGCATCCGGATTTCTCCTACAAAGGAGCAAGGGCTGTTATTGCGTTTACCGGTTATCAGGGAATTCTGGGATACCGTACAGCTGCTTCCTACAGTGACTCCCCCACTTATGAGCAGGATCGCCAGACTGCCGCTGCCGTAGCTCAGTGCATGCGGGACAACGGGTGGGAGCTGGCTTCCCACAGCTGGGGCCACCGTGACCTGGGAACCATTGACTGGGATAAGTTTAAGGCGGACTGTGATAAATGGGATAATGAAGTCAGAACCCTCATAGGCCCGACAGACATTATCCTGTTCCCCTTCGGCGCAGACGTTGGCGACTGGCATCCTTACCAGAACGATAACGAGCGTTTTCGTTATCTGAAGAACTTAGGGTTTTCTTACTTCTGCAATGTAGACTCCAGCCAGTACTGGGTTCAGGTTGGAACTGACTTTTTGCGTCAGGGCCGCCGCAATCTGGACGGTTACCGCATGTGGATGGACATTGTGGCCGGGGATGATGTCTCCAAAAGGAAACTTGACGATCTGTTCCGGGCTGAAGACGTATTCTCACCTAACCGTCCCACTCCTGTAGTTTGGGAGTAAAGCCTGCGCTGTTTATGCAGTTATAATCGTCATCTCCTCTTACACCACTAAAAAGAGGGCATCGCTCAATCATCTGTTTTGATGATTTTGCGACGCCCTCTTCTTTTTTAAATGTAAAAATGGAGCTGCTGCTTTCGTAGGTTATTTCTCTGCTTTTTAGCAGCCGCCTTTATCATGTAACCTAAATTCCATACACGCCTAAAACTGCACCACCTCAATAATCCCTGTATCCGGCTTTATGGATAAGGCGTACAGCACCGGACCTACGCCGCCGTAATCCTGCCATTCCTCATACTCGATTCTGGCCTGGACCCGAACCCACTGCCTTGTCTCCAGATGTCTGGCTTCTCTGGCCTTGCACACAAATCCCAGAAACGTCATATCCGCCTCGCAGCAAGTCATAGCCATACGTCCCGGTACAAAATAGTTCTTAGGGAATTCTGGCGATTTCAATACCATGCCTGTAAATTCCACCACTTTTCCCCGATATCTGTCAGGCTTATCCATACAGTCAATATACCAAATCCCATAAGCCTCGGGAGGAATCCTGATAATCTCTGCCGTCATATCATAAGGAAGATCTGCCTCTGATACCTGGGAAATCTCTCCCTCCTCATCTTCAAATACAATCTCCGCCTTATTGTTCATGGCAAGGAGGGTCCTCCGGTATCCTTCCAAGTCCTCAATCCCGTCACAGCGGTTGCAGATAATCAGCTCCGATCCCCGCACCATAGCTCCTAAAAGGGGTTTCATATTTTTCACATACAAGTCAAATGTGGAGCCGTCAATAATGGTTACCTGCTGATATATGGTCCAGTCCTTCGGAAGCCTAAGCTCATCCTGATTCCACATGCCATTCCACTCCATCAGCACCCGCTCCGGA
>CATLBO010000133.1 GCA_949879025.1 uncultured Hungatella sp.
GCTTTAAGTATTCCACATTTACAATCAGGAGTTCACAATGAATCCGTATATTCAATATATGTACAGTTATCCCCATAAAACTGCCTACAGGCCTTTGGAGGCAGTTAATCTTAGGGATTATGCAGAAAGGCTTCAGGG
Source organism: uncultured Hungatella sp. (assembly GCA_949879025.1). GTDB lineage: Bacteria > Bacillota > Clostridia > Lachnospirales > Lachnospiraceae > UBA3402. The sequence goes on from CATLBO010000133.1 coordinate 139, forward strand.
CCCAGGGCATGGCCTTTATCTCCATATTCCCTTTTGTCAGGGAAAATGTGGTTACTGTAACCTGTTTTCTGTAACTGGAGCCAATGATGAGGATATGGAGCATTATCTGGATACGCTGGAGCGGCAGATGGGCCAATATGGACAGGCACTGGAGCCTGAGAATACGTCTTTTTCCGATTTTACCATCGGGGGAGGAACGCCCCTGCTTTTAACAAAGAAACAGCTGGACAGGTTATTTTCCATGATAAACCGATACTTAAACATGGAAGCCGGGTGCAATATTGTCATTGAAACAGCGCCGAATCAGACAGACAGAGAAAGGCTGCAGATTCTGAAAGAAGCAGGGGCTTCCAGGGTCAGCATGGGGATTCAGAGTTTTTGCAGGGAGGAGCTGAATACCCTGAAGCGGGGGCATCATCCAGACAAGGCGAGAATGGCTTTGGATCTTTTGATGTCTTTTGAATTTCCATGCGTTAATCTGGATTTTATCTATGGAATTCCGGGACAGGGCACGACATCACTCTTAAAATCCCTGGAAGAGGCAGTAACCTATGAACCTCATGAGATTTTTCTGTATCCTCTCTATGTAAAGCATGGTGCAAGGCTGGAAAGAGAGGGGATGGTTTTGGAACCGGAGAAAGCCTATGAACAGTATCAGGAAGCCAGCAGCTATCTGAAGGCCAATGGATTCCGTCAGGACTCCATGAGGCGGTTTGTGCGGCGCAGGAAAAGGGAAGACAGGAGAGGATTTTCAGACTGCGGTTTTTCTTCTTCTTTAGCCCTTGGCTGCGGGGGAAGAAGCTATGTGGGGAATCTGCATTTTTGCACCCCTTACGCCATAACGCCTGGAGACTGCATGAGGGAATTGAAAACATTTCAGGAGACAACAGATTTTACCCGTATTACCCACGGGATTTTTTTATCTGAGGATGAGGAAAAAAGAAGGTATGTCATCCGCCATCTGCTGATACGGCCGGGAATAAACCAGGATAGATACCAGGAACGCTTTAAAAGCCGCCTTCTGGAAGATTTCCCATTGATAACACAGTGGATGAAAGAGGGATATGCAGTTATGGAGAAGGGGAACTATCTTGCACTTACAAAGAATGGCATGGGGCTTTCCGACTATTTGGGCCCTCAGCTGATCTCAGACAAGGTATCCCGGCGCATGGGAGAGTGGGAGGATGCTCATGGACTTAAAAAGTGGGCGTATGGTTCTTTACAGGGGCAGCCTGAAAAGCTGTAATTACAGATGCAGTTACTGCCCGTTTTCCAAGCATCCCAGGTCAGAACGGGAACTTTTAAATGATAAACAACAGTGGCTGCAGTTTTGCAAAAGCGTTGCTGACAGGGCAGAGAAACTGAATATCCATGCTGTTATGGTGGTTCCCTATGGTGAGGCGCTGATTCACCCATGGTACTGGGAAGGGCTTGGCAGCCTTGGGGCTATGATGTATATGGATAATGTGGGAGCACAGACAAACTGCAGTTTTTCCCTGGAACGCTCTCTGGAGATTTATGAGCATGCAGGAGGGAAAAAGCAGAAGCTGAGGTTGTGGGCTACTTTTCACCCTGAAATGACCACGCCGGAGGAATTTGGGGAAAAGTGCAGGAAACTTCACAAGGCAGGGATTGCCATAAGTGCAGGAGCAGTAGGCGCAGTGGAAAACCTGGATATTATAAAGAGGCTTCGCAGGGAACTTCCAGAGGAAACATATTTGTGGATCAACAAAATGGATGGCCTGAAAAGGAAGTATACAAAAGAAGAGCAAACTGCCTTTGAACAGATAGATCCATATTTTATGCGGGAATTGGAATTTATTCCTTCAGATCCCAGTATGTGCACTAACCGGCTTTTTGTGGAAAGTGACGGGAAACTCCGCAGATGCAATATAAGCCGTGTTCTGCCGGTAAACTGGTATGACAGATGGGAAACGGTTTTTGATGAGCTAAAAGAAGGCAAGGATTTGAAATGCGGTAAGAAGACCTGTTCCTGCTTTCTGGCCTATGGAGGCCGGGATGAAGTGATGAACCGTATTTTGTTTGGGAATTACCCCTTGTTTCGAATTCCGGGAAAGCCAAAAGCAGTATTTTTGGATATTGACAAAACCCTGATTCCAGAGGGAGAGACATGTATGCCAAGGAGGACCATTACAGATATCCAGGCATTGGCGAACCAAGGATGCAGACTTTTTTTTGCAACATCGCTGCCTTTGGCAGAGGCAAAACATAAATGCAGAGAAGTGTGGAATCTGTTTGCAGGCGGGATTTTTGCCGGGGGAGCCCATGTTGTTTTACAGGGAGACGAAAGAAGAAAGGAGCGTTTCCTCCCTGTGGACAGGGAACTGCTTTTGCTGCTGGAACAGCTGAAAAGAAAATATGGTTTCCGGATTTTGACGTATGAGAATTCCGGGCTTATTTACAAGATTACTTTAGTACGCCCAAAACATATGGGATGGAAAGAGGAAGCGGCAGCTTTGGAAAAAGAATGGAGCGAAACAGCGTCTGGGAATCAGGTACGTAGTTTTGCAGAAGACAATTGCCTTCAGATTGTAAATGCAAAGGCCAGCAAAGCGGGAGGAGTTAAACAGATATGCCACTGGCTTGGAATTGAGCCGAAGGAAGCAGCGGCGGCAGGGGATTCAGAGGAGGATAAGGAGATGATGGAACTGTGCTTATCCTCAGGAACCGCTGCCTCCATGGACGGCATCAGCGCTGCTTCCGTCTGCACTCAATGACACTGCCCACAAAGGCCCTCCGCTGTCATAGCTTTTTTTCAGCTCATTCATAAGAAGATCAAGATCCCACTCTTTCGTGCTGTTTTCATAACTGGCAGGATCAGCAATATATACATTGCCATTGGAGCTTAACTGAGCGATGATAATAAAATGGCCATTTTGGGTTAAAGCGCCTCTGCCCATTAAAGCTACCAGAACATGGCCGCTGTTAAGAAGCTGTCTGGCATTGTCTGAAGTGCGGTCTGTGACACTTTCTACCTGAAGTCCGAAGGCTTCAAGGCTTCCGGGGATCAGGCTGTGGTAGGAGCCGCTTTGGCGGGCATAGTAACCATTGGCAGCAGACCAGTCAGCCATTTCTATGGGAGATATGCTGGTAGGCGTAAAACTGTTAATAAGCATGGATACGCATACAGGGCCGCAGCCGTATTTGGCCAGACGGTCAGAGCCGCCATAAAGATATTCTTTCCAGCGGATATCACCTTGATTGTAGTAAAGAAGAGGGCCCAGCGACGTGTCCATCATATAGAAATAAATAGCATCTTCTTGAGGCGGATATACTGGTTCCGCACCCATATCGGAAATACTGCCTAATTCCTGGCTGTGGCTCATATAGGGTACCTCCTCCTGGGTTTCCAGAAGGGGAGTCTGGGACTGGGCAGTATCTGGCGTAAAGGCAGCTACCTTGGCAGGAGATTCTGCCTCTTTTTTATGGGAATTAATAAAAGCCGTTACGTCAGTATAGATGCCAGTGCAGAGATTTTTCACAGCCGGAAACACATTATCCTCTAAAAAAGGACGAAAATAAACAGACAAGCTGACAACGATGGATAGTGATGCCGCACAGATGCCGCCTGCTATAAGTCTTTCCGCTTTTCCGTGTTTGGCTTTTTCCCTGCCTCTTGTTCCTCTGCGGCCTCCCAATGCGCTGCGGCTTGAACCAGGTGGCAGGAGAGGGATCTGACCATCTCTTATTTCATAAGATGGTTTTTTACGTCCCAATGTTGGTTTGCGATTGGCTCTCTTCATAATTCCTGTTTGTCAACCTCACAGAATAGAATACCCGAAACTTTTTGAATTCAATAATCTGAAAGCAAGAAGCTTCGGGTTTTTGTTTTTTATGATGATTTGGCAAGCCGTGCCATAACCATCTGAGGAATGGTTAATAGGGAGGCCTGCTGGCATACAGCGCCGATCTTGTAAGCTTCCATAGGCATGCCGTATACGACGCAGCTTTCTTTGTCTTGGCCAATGGTGTAAGCTCCAGCCTTTCTCATACGCATCATACCAGCAGCGCCGTCTGCGCCCATGCCTGTAAGAATAACTCCAATAGCGCGGCTTTTTACGTTGGCAGCCACAGAAGAGAAAAGAACATCTACAGACGGCTTATGGCCGCTGACCTTTTCCTCCTCAGTACAGGTAACGCTGTATCCTACGCCCATGCGTACAACTCGCATCTGCAGGCCGCCGGGAGCCAAAAGTATCAGGCCCGGTTGTACTTTGTCACCATGTTTGGCCTCCCTTACTTCCAGCTTGCAGATACGGTTCAGCCGTTCCGCATACATGGCGGTGAAGCCAGGGGGCATGTGCTGGGTAATGACGATCCCAGGCATTTTGGCAGGAAACTGGCGCACTACTTCTAAAATGGCCTCGGTTCCTCCGGTGGAAGCCCCGATGGCTATCAGATCAATTTGCCCTCCGCCTCCTGCCGCAGAGCTAAAGCGGGGAAGGGAGGAAGTGGTTTTGGGCATAACTGGCTGCTGGGGAAGGCGGACACGGGCATTAGAACCTACGGCAAGCTTTGCCTTTAAGGTACGAAGAAATGTATCACGCATGCCTTCCTCCGGCTTGCGGACAAAGTCTACAGCTCCGGCAGCTAAAGCGTCAAATACTCTGACATTAAGAGAAGAAACTAAAATAACGGGGACGGGATGACTGGGAAGTACTGTCTTTAAAAATTCCAGCCCGCTCATTCCTGGCATCTCAATATCCAGAGTCATAATATCCGGCTTCAGAAGAGGAAGTTTGTTTTTTGCGTCCAGGGCGTTAACAGCATATCCAATTACTTCGAAACGGGAATCTTCACCAAGGCTCTGAATCAGCCAGGATCTGAAAACGAGAGAATCATCCACTACCATTACTCGGATCTTCTGCTGCATAATCTAACCTTCTTTCTTTACAGCCGCCTTGGGCTTTCTATTTTTTTTTGCGATATATGGCAGGCTGAATATATTCGTAAGGACAAGTAGTCTTATTCAGCCCCTCGGAATGCCCGATAAAAAGGTGGCCGCCAGGAACGGTGGCATTAAAGAAACGCCCTACTAAAGCATCTTTTGTTTCCTGGTCGAAATAAATCATAACATTCCGGCAGAAGATTAAGTCAAATTTCCTTTTAAACTGGATAGGATCCATAAGGTTAAAGGTTCGGAAAATTACGTTATTTTTAATTGCAGGCGATACGGTATACTGATCCTTCTCTGCCTTGGTAAAATACTTCTGTTTCCAATTGGCCGGAAGAGAAGACAGGCCTTCTTCACCGTAGGTAGCAGTGAGAGCCGTATTCAGAATTTTCTGGGAAATATCCGTGGCCAGAATCCTGGTATCCCATTGGGAAGCCTGGGCCCCGAAATATTCTTTCAAGTACATAGAAATGGTGTAAGGCTCCTCCCCCGAAGAGCAGCCTGCGCTCCAGATGCTTAAGCATTTGTCGCGGGCATGCTTTTTCGCCAAATCAGGGAGCACCACATCCCAAAGGTATTTAAAGTGAGCTTCCTCCCTGAGAAAATATGTATAATTCGTCGTCAGCTTATTAAGCATAGCCGTGACCATCTCCGGGTCACGGCCGGACAGGATATCATCCACATAGGCAGAAAAATCCTTAAAGCCCTGGGCGGTCAGAGTGTTGGAAAGGCGGCTTACAATAAGCTGCTTTTTCTTGCTCAAATCTATCCCGTAGTGTTTCTTAATATATGTGTAGAGGCGCTGAAAATCACTGTCACTTAAATTTAGCATGACAATTCCTCCCTGTCTTGTTGATTCTGGGTCTATAAATTACTGCGGAACAGCAAGTGCCTGACAGTCAATGGACATGAAAACAGTTCCGTCCTCCATGGTTACCATTCCGTTCAGCAGCTTTTGCTGATTTTTAAGGGGAATAGGGCGGACATTTTTGAGATCAATATCCATTACCTGACGCACGGAATCCACAATAATTCCCAAGGAAACGGAATCAATATCCAAGACAATGATGCAGGCGGTCCCGGTAAACTCCGTGGGTCCTTTGCCCATGCGCTGTTGAATGTCCATTACGGGAAGAATCTGTCCTCTTAAGTTGATGATGCCCTTAATATAAGGCGGCATCAGCGGCAGAATAGTAATGGAGTGATTGTTGATGATTTCAATTACGTTGTTGGTGCTGATGTACAGGATCATGCCTGCGGACTCGAAGGTAAGGCAGCGCTCAATGGTGGAAATGTCATCCGCATCCACCTCGGGTAGATCCTGAATGTCCACCTGATTGTTTAGTTGTTCAGACATATTGGTTCCTCCCTTCTGTTATGCATTTTCCAGGGCCGCTGCATGGAGGCTCTGGATATCCAGAATAATGCTGATATTGCCGTCACCTAAAATGGTACAGCCGCCAATACCGGAATTTTTAAGCTCAAAATAGTTAAGGAATGCTGGGAATGGCTTAACCACAACCTGCTGTTCTCCCACAAGCTCATCTACAAACAGGCAGAATGAACGATCGCTGGTTTCTACCCACATAACAATGCCGTCGGACAGTTCCGTCACTTCAGTGTCAATGTTGTAGAACTCGTGAAGCCGCACAACGGGATAAAAGCTGTCCATCAGTTCCAACATCTCGTTGCCGTTCTCATCACGGATTACGTCACCGGGAAGTACCTTAAGGGACTGGCGGATATTGGAAATGGGAATGGTAAAAATAGAACTTCCTACGGTTACTTTCATACCATCCACAATAGCCATTGTCAGAGGAATCTTCATGGTAAAGGTTGTTCCTTTTCCGTACTCGCTTGTAAGAGATACCACGCCGCCTACGGCCTCTACATTTTTCTTAACCACATCCATGCCTACGCCACGGCCGGAAAACTCTGTAACTTCCTGGTTGGTGGAAAAGCCAGGCAGCATAACAAGGCCCAAAGCCTCTTTAACGGAGTACTCGCTTTCCGGCTTTACAAGAAGACCCTTTTCCCTGGCTTTGACAAGAAGCTTTTCTGGGTCCATGCCTTTTCCGTCATCGGCAATGGTAATCACAACCTCGCTGCTGGTGTGAGTGGCGGACAAAATGATCTCGCCCTGAGGATTCTTACCCAGCGCAATACGTTCAGCAGGAGTATCTTCAATGCCGTGATCCATGGCATTGCGGACCATATGCATAATAGGGTCCTGAATGCTGTCCACGATGGTCTTATCAATCTCCGTGTCCTCGCCGATCAAAGTAAGATGTACATCTTTATTTAACTTCTGCTTCATATCACGGACAATTCGGCTCATCTTCTGGAAGACGCCGGAAACGGGAACCATCCGAAGGGACATGGAAATATCCTGCAGATCATCTGTAAGCTTGCGCAGCTGACGGGCGGACTTCATAAAATTGTCATAAGCATCCCGGCTTAACTGGTTCAGCTCCGGCGCAGAGGTAACCATGGATTCAGTAATAACGATCTCGCCTACAATGTTCTGAAGGCTGTCCAGCCGTAAAAGGCTGACGCTGATCAGGTTCTGCTTTACCGGAGGAGCAGCAGGCTGTTTAGCCGGAGCCGGCTTCTGAGGAGCAGGTGCCGGTTTCTGCGGACTGGCCGGTACAGGCTGGCGGACATCAGAGGGGGCATGGGTTTGCTGGACAGAAGGTTCAGCTTCCGGCTCCTGCTCTGGAACTGCCGCCAATTCATAGGAGCGTATATAATTTTGGCTGCGGAGAACATTGGATGCCGCATTGGCATCATCTTCGGAAGTAAATGCCATAAAGAAACCTTCCTCTATAATAGAAGCTGCAGTGGAGGAATCGGTTTCCATATGTTCCGGATAGTAGCGAAGCTCAATGCCGCACTCCTGCACGGCGTTGACGATCATGTAAGCACGCAGGTTCTCCATGCCGATTCCTTCTTCCAGAAAAATATGAAGAAAGCAAACGGCTTCCTTGTCATCGGGAAGATGCTCTACAACAGAGGCCAAAGGCAGAGCCTGAGATGCATCACCTCCAGCTGGAGCGTCTTGGGCAGCTTCTTCCGCTGGGGCGCCGCTGATCTTTTTTAAGAAATTGTTAATATCGGCAGCGAAGGAATCGATATCCGTATCGAGAGCCTCCCCGCGTTCCACCTTTTCCACCTGGCCCCGCAGGAAATCTTCTGAACGGAACATCAGGTTAAAAAGTTCCTTTTTGTGCTGGGGATCCAGGGAATCAATGCCTTTGTCGCGGATATAGAAGAACAGATCCTCTATATGATGCGCAATGCTGGAAAGAGAGCCGAATTCCATCATGGCGGACGAGCCTTTGATGGTGTGCATGATGCGGAAGATCTCATTCACGCTGTCCTGCGAGAAGGTGTCCGCCTGTTCAGCCGCCAGCAGAATGCCGTCAAGCTGTTCGAGAAGGGTATTCGTCTCGTATAAGTACATATCCAGGATGCTG
>CATLBO010000134.1 GCA_949879025.1 uncultured Hungatella sp.
CTCTAGCACGATAACGTGTGCAGGAATCCGTCACAGCCTACTGGGCTTTCTGCCGTTGGGTGTGAAGCTCAAAGATGTATTCACGTCCGGCTTTCCACGCGCCTCTCATCATCCGGCTGCTTTCTGTGTGCTGCTGCCCAACGCTACTTGTTCTCATCATCGCTTTTCTCATGAAATTAAAGCTATTATAGGGAATCCCTATTTATTTGTCAAGGGGAATGTTCTGATTTCTTCACAAACACCATCCTGTCATCCTCTGACAAATCCTCTCTGTATCCATATCCCAATAAATGAAAATCCTTAAGCTGCTGCAGGTCTTCCACCTGGTGCTCCGCCATATACCGTACCATGGAGCCTCTGGCCATTTTTGCCGCCGTGGCCTTGACACGGACTTTCACTTTTCCGTTCTTATTCTCCAGTTCCCCAAACACACAGTCCACAATCCTGCACGAGGGGTACTTTTTGCCTATGTTTTCCCCATGAGATTTCTGGGACTGTTTTCCTGGCTGAGACCATGGTTTTACCGCCTTGCTGTACTCCTCTGAAGCCAGATTTACAATCACGTCTGCTTTGTCTGCCAAGACCTTATACAGGCTGTCGCCCCAGAAATCATAAAGGCTGGACACCCTGATGCCATTGTGCTCAAGATTTATCTTTGCCTGCATCTCAAGCCGGTAAGGCACCACTCCGTCAAAGGCCCTTAAAATCCCGTAAAGCCCTGACAAAATGTACAGGCGGCTCCCGATATATTCCAAATGCCCTTCCTCAAACACTCCAGGCGCCATGCTCTGATACTGAATCCCCTCATAGGCCAGCACTGCCGGCGTCACAAACCGTTCCAGCTCCATGTCTTTCAGCCTCTGCCAGTTTAAATCCGCAATCTTATCACTGCATTTCCAGATATCCTGAACCGTTTTCCTGTCAAGCCCCTGCAAATAATCCACCAGGCTTTTGGTCCGCTCCAGAAAAACAGGCTTCCTCGGCATAACCGGATATTCCCCAAGGCAGTTCATCTTCTTGGCAGGTGAGATCATAATATGCAGCATGCTCATGTCTTAGCTTCTCCCCATAAAATCACGTCCGCAGCTGCGGCAGTGAACCTGTATCTTCCCATGGCCTCTGGGAATCCGAAGTTTCTGTCCGCAGCTAGGACATTTGAAAATCTTGTATTTTTTCCTGGCATTCAGCCGGGTGCCAAGTTTTCTCACCCATTCTTGGACATAAAAGCAGCAATGCAGATACGCCTGGTTTTCCTGAAACCGCCTTCCGGTATTTCTGGAAAACATCCTCATGTAAATGCAGGCCAGGCACAGCAGTTCCAGACAGAAAAAAAACATATTTCTGGCAAGCAAATGCAGCATCACAAAAGCCAGAATCATCACAGATAGAAAGCGGTTCAGTTCATCCGTTCCATACCTCCCCACCATAAACCGGCGGAACCTGTCTTTTATATGATTCAAAACCGCCTCCCCATAGACAGCACCGCTGTCTGCTGCTTTGTATCCTTATTCACTTCCAGCGTATTCCCCTCATAAACCTTCACGTCATCACACAGCCTTGTATAATCCTCCACTGTGGACAGAACATCGAATCCGAATCCGTCTCCCCGATAGTGCATGGGAATCGTTACTTTAGGCTTAATCTCTTCCACCAATTTTCTGGCCTGCACTGCATCAATCGTATAATATCCTCCCACCGGAATAAGCACTGCATCCAGGCCTTTCAGCCTTTTTACCTGCTCCGGGTCCAGTTCACATCCCAAATCTCCCATATGGGCGATCCGCACCTGGCCGTCATCCAGAATATGAATCTTGTTGCTTCCCCGCTGCGCTCCCCTGCAGTCATCATGCCAAGTAGAAATAACTTCCGTTTTTACAGGGGATTGGCCATGTTCTTTCAGCGTAACCCCTTTTCTGAAATTGTGATCAAAATGCTCATGACTGCACAGCACTTCATCCCCTGTCTCCCGCACTGAAGCGCATCCTGGCACGCTTCCGTCCTCATATGGGTCCAAGACTATGGTATAACCTTTTGTTTCCACTTTAAAGCAGGAATGTCCTATCCAGGTTATCTTCATTTTCCTATGCCTCCTTTTCAAATGTTCTGCCCCTTCTTAGACTAAACACCATTTCTGTTTTCCATATTATAACTCACTTACACTATAATTACAACCTAAGCATAAAGACAATGCGTGACATCCTTCCCTGCCTGTGATACACTAATCATATAAACAGGAAGAAAGAAGGAATATTATATGGCTAATGAAACCGACTATTTATGGAAAGACCGGAAACATCACCTTTGGTTTCCCCTAAGCTTTACCTCCTACTACATAGAAAATGAACGTCTGATGATAAAGGAAGGTTTTTTAAACACCACATTGGAGGAAACTCTTTTGTACCGCATTGTTGATCTGACCCTCCGTCAGACCCTGGCCGGAAAGCTTTTCGGCACAGGAGACATTATCTTAAAGACCAAAGTAGACACAACCCCGGAGATTACCCTTAAAAATATCAAAAAACCCATAGAAGTCCGCCGTCTTCTGTCCCAGGCCATTGAAGAAAGCCGCCGTTCCAGCAATATCGTAGGCAAAGAATTCTATAGCGGCCAATCCCATGAGCATATGGACTTAAATGAAGACGGACTGTGCGATTTTGACCATAATCCGATTTAAGCCTTACAAAATTCCAGCCAAAATTTGCTTTGCATTTTCCTCCCTATTGTATTATAATAAATTGACGCTTTAAAGCGTGCAAGTATGCCAGGCAGCTGCAAAAATTAAAGCAGTCCGAGACATATTAAGTCTTGCAGCCACCTGCAAAAAAAACAGACATAAGGAGAGCAATTATGGGACTTGAATTTATGAATATGCTGCCCAGCCCTGCAGAGATCCGGGAACAATTTCCCCTTCCTTTGGGATTGGCAGGCTTAAAAGAAAAACGAGATTCTGAAATCAAAGATGTGCTGACAGGCAAAAGCGACAAATTTCTGGTAATTATCGGCCCCTGTTCTGCAGACAACGAGGATGCGGTTTTGGACTATGCAAACCGCCTGGTTCCTGTTCAGGATAAGGTCAAAGACAAAGTAATTATTATCCCCCGTGTTTACACCAACAAGCCCCGCACCACCGGAGAAGGCTATAAAGGGCTTCTTCACCAGCCTGACCCGGAAAAGAGGCCCAATATGTATGAGGGTATTATTGCCATCCGCAAAATGCATATGCATGTAGTTCAGGAAACCGGCCTGACCACTGCAGACGAGATGCTCTATCCGGAAAATCTTCGTTATTTGGATGATCTTATGTCTTACATAGCCGTAGGGGCCCGTTCTGTGGAAAATCAGCAGCACCGCCTGGTTGCCAGCGGCTGTGATGTACCTGTGGGCATGAAGAATCCTACCAGCGGAGATCTGTCCGTTATGCTGAATTCTGTAGTAGCCGCCCAGGGGTCCCATGAATTTATTTTCCGCGGATGGGAAGTAAAGACTCCAGGCAATCCTTTGGCCCATACCATTCTTAGGGGCGCAGTGAATAAACATGGCCAGAATCTCCCTAATTACCACTATGAAGACTTGATCTTGCTTCATGAGCTTTATGCAAAGCGGGATTTAAAGAACCCGGCTTGCATTGTAGACGGCAACCATTCCAATTCAGGCAAACAGTATCTGGAACAGATCAGGATAGTAAAAGAAGTCCTTCACAGCCGCCGCCACTCCCAGGAAATCAAAGACATGGTAAAAGGTGTTATGATTGAAAGCTATATTGAACCAGGCAATCAGAAAATCGGCGAGCACTGCTATGGCAAGTCCATTACTGACCCATGCTTGGGATGGGAAGATTCCCAGCGGCTTATATACGATATTGCAGAAGGTCTGTAAGCTTTCTTCCATTAATTGAAAAAGAGAAACAATTTGCCGAAATCTTACAATTTTTTTACTATTTTTCCGTCTCTTCACTTGTGTTTTTACGTTTTGCGTGATACAATGGTTTCATAGTATATCGAACGTCACGCAAAGGTTTTTCCCAAGTAAGGAGGCGGGATTATGTTACGGAAAACGATGGATATTCGCCAGCGGTGCCGTCCTATTCCATTGAGCGTACTCATTACCACTGCAAACTCCTGTGATTGTGATATATTCGTAGAATATGAAGCATCCAGAGTGAACGTGAAGGACTACGACGAGATGATACGGAGTTTTGACACCCACGCACAGACACAATTGTTCTTTTTCAACGGCATAGATGAAAATAATGCCGAGCAACGGATCACCAGGCTCTTTGCCCCGTAAGCAATATGGATACATATCGATAACCAAAACAAAGGTGAAAGACTCACTCTCCCGAATCTTCCACCTTTTTTATTTTTGCTGTTTTCTCTTATGTCCGCCTGTCAGGCAGCTGCCATCAATCCCATAACCGATTTGATTCCAAAGTACAAAAGCACCAAGACTCCCAGCACGATCCGGTAATACCCAAACAGCTTAAAGTCATTTCTTCTGATATAGCTCATTAAAAACTTAATAGAATACACGGACACCAGAAAAGCAACTGCCATGCCAAAAATCAGTGTAAAAAGCTCTGCCGCCGTAAAACCAAGCCCAAACTTCACCAGTTTCAGCAGGCTTGCTCCAAACATAACCGGGATTCCCAGAAAGAAGGAAAATTCCGCCGCTGCACTTCTGGAGCATCCTAAGACCATGGCTCCCAAAATGGTTGCGCCTGATCTGGAAGTTCCCGGCACCAAGGAGAGAACCTGAAAAAGTCCGATATAAAGAGCCAGTTTGTATGAAATCTGCCCTGTCTTTTCTACTGCCGGCCTTTGCCCGTAATTCCGGTTTTCCACAGCAATAAACAAAATGCCGTATAGAATCAAAGTAGCCGCAACCACATAGCTGCTGCGAAGGTTCGCCTCCATCCAGTCATCCAGCGGAATCCCTACAATGGCAGCCGGAAGACACGCAATCACAACTTTCAGCCACAAAAGCATGGTATGCTTTTTTACTGCCACAGCATTTCCCAGCGTCCACACGCCCCGTAAGTCTCTGTCCCTTATTGTTCTCATGGACACAAAAGGGTTCAGTTTTCTGAAATACAAAAGAACCACAGCCAGAATCGCTCCCAGCTGAATCACCACCATAAAAACTTCCCTGAATTCGTCAGTCACATTAAGATGGATCAGATCATCCAGCAGAATCATATGGCCTGTGCTGCTGATGGGAAGCCATTCCGTAAACCCTTCTACAATTCCAAAAACCAGAACTTTCAGAATCTCAACAATGCTCATTCATACTCTCCTCTAAATATTTTCAATCTGCCAGTCAACAGGCTCTTGTCCATTGGCTTTCAAAAATTCATTGGCCTGGCTGAAATGCCTGCAGCCAAAGAATCCCCTGTCAGCTGAGTAGGGGCTTGGATGAGGCGCCTTCAGAATCAAGTGTTTCGGATTGTTCAGCATGGACATCTTACTCTGGGCAGGCCGGCCCCAAAGCAGATACACGATGGGGCGCTCCTCCTTGTTGACCGCTTCTATAATCGCATCCGTAAAATGCTCCCAACCTTTGCCCTGATGGGAATTAGGCTTGTGGGCGCGGACAGTCAGTACTGTGTTCAGCATTAAAACGCCTTGTTTCGCCCATTTTTCCAGATATCCGTTATTGGGAATATAACAGCCCAGATCATCATGAAGTTCCTGGTAAATATTTCTTAAAGACGGCGGAATCCTTTGTCCCGGCAGCACGGAAAAAGACAGACCGTGAGCCTGATTTGCCCCATGATAAGGGTCCTGTCCCAGCACCAAGACCTTCACGTCCTTAAGCGCCGTTAAATGTAGTGCATTAAAAATATCGTCGGAAGACGGATACACAGTGACAGTATTGTATTCCTCCTTCACAAATTCATACAGTTCCTTGTAGTAAGGCTTCCGAAATTCTTCCCCAATGGCCTCAAGCCAGTCATTCTGAATCGCTCCCATATTTTCCTCTTCTTTATCCTTCAATGTATTCATATAATTGTTGTTTCTTTCCTGTTTTTATCCTTATGTTTTCTGCAGCCGCACTGAAACGCCTCTGCCGGCCAGATACTCCTTCAGATCTTTAATCTCTAGTTCCTTATAGTGAAACAGCGAAGCCGCCAGTGCCGCATCTGCCTTCCCGGCAGTGAGGGCATCATAAAAATGATCTTTTGTCCCTGCTCCACCTGACGCAATCACCGGAACCGACACGTTCTCGGCAATCATGGATGTAAGCCTGCAGTCATATCCAGCCTTGGTTCCGTCACAGTCCATGCTGGTCACAAGAATCTCCCCGGCGCCCAAACAGTCTGCCTTCATGGCCCATTCCACCGCATCCAGCCCTGTATCGATCCGCCCGCCATGCTTGTACACGTTCCATCCCGAACCGCCGCTGCGCCTTTTTGCGTCAATAGCCACCACCACGCACTGCCGTCCAAACTTGTCCGCTGCATCCCCGATGAGACCGGGATTGTCAATGGCTGAAGAATTGACAGAAATCTTATCCGCCCCTTCCCGCAGAAGCCTTCTGAAGTCTTCTACGGTTCGGATTCCTCCGCCTACGGTAAATGGAATAAACACCGTCTCAGCTACCCGCCGCACCATATCCGCCATGGTAGCCCTGGCATCCGAGGAAGCAGTAATGTCCAGAAATACCAGCTCATCGGCCCCTGCCTTCCCATAGGCAGCCCCGATCTCCACCGGATCCCCTGCATCTCTCAGATTCACAAAGTTAACTCCCTTTACCACCCGGCCATTATGCACGTCAAGACAGGGAATAATCCGTTTTGTAAACATATGCACCTCCGCCCTGTTTTTTTCGGATATTATAAATCCACAAAATTTTTCAAAATCCTAAGTCCCGTATCCCCGCTCTTCTCAGGGTGGAACTGGCAGGCATAAAGGTTCCCCCATTCCACTGCGGCATGAATATGGACTCCATACTCCGCCGCTGCCGCCACTGCCGCCTCATTCTCCGCTTTCAGATAATATGAGTGGACAAAATAAACATATTCCCCTGATGAAATACTGGAAAACAATCTCGAATCCGGCCGGATGTCCAGAGAATTCCATCCCATATGGGGAACTTTAAATCCAGGCCTGTCCGGAATCCGAAGGACTCTTCCCTTTAATAGGCCCAGGCCTTCTGCCCCCGGACTCTCTTCACTGCTCTCGAACATTAGCTGCAGGCCAAGACAGATTCCTAAAAAGGGAGTCCCCCTGGAAGCCACCTGGCGAATCACATTGGTGAGCCCATATTGATTCAGTTTTTCCATGGCATCCCCAAAAGCGCCTACTCCCGGAAGCACCACCTTGTCAGCAGAAAAAATCTCTTTATGATTCCTGGTGATTACAGTTTCCTCTCCCAGAGAAAGAAGCGCCTTTTCAACGCTTCTTAAATTTCCCGCATCATAATCTATAATTGCAATCATATTCTTTTCTCCAATACAATTTTTAATTATACAAAATTCCCCATGGAATTACAACAGCTTTTCCAGTTTTCTCACCCATTCCACAGAGTTTTCCGGCACTGCGGCGGCCCGGTCCCCAATTTCCTCCGTTACCTGGCTTAAGGTCTGATGGACCCGGTACATATGGGATTTCCGGTTAAAATATACTGTCTTTTCAAAGGGCCACCGGATTACAGTAGGCGTCTGAAACCCCTCTCCCAGCTCCAGCACAAGGAGTTTCCGGTTAATGGTCATAGTCAGCCATCTGGTGTACTTCTGCCACTGAGGCATATATCCTTCTTCAATATAAGTTTCCGCTTCTCTTGTATTGCCTGTCAGCGGCGCGCCGCAATGGGGGCAGATATCATCCGAAATCTCCCCTGGCTCCCAGATGTCTTTGGTACATGCCTTTGAACACTGTCTCCAGGTTTCATTGCCGCAGGGGGCCACAATCCGGTTCCCGTCCAGACAGCTGTCAAAAACGGCGGCATCAGTGTTCGTGGTCACAACAAAATAGTCTTTATTCTCTAAAAACCGCCCCAGAATATTATAAGCCTGACGGATTTCCGGATTTTTTACTTTTTTCCATTCTCCGCCTATTCCAACCAGCACCTTTTCGGCATCTGTCAGATAGTCCAATACGCTTTTCTCCATATTATCCATAAGCATCTCCCGCACTTTCCTTTTTCTGCAATAAAGTATAACATCCTCTTGCTGAATACGCAAGACTGCCAAAAAGGCGGATTCCGGATTAAGATCTTCCGCTGCTTACTGCATCCTTATTATGAAAGGCTGCAGGCCAAAAAAGGGGCTGTCGCACTAAGTAATTAGTGCGCAGCTCCTTTTCTATGCAAAAAAATAACTGCCAGACCTCGAAAGTATCCGGCAGTTGGTGTAAAATTAATGTATGACCAAACACATTAACTTAC
>CATLBO010000135.1 GCA_949879025.1 uncultured Hungatella sp.
GTAACCAGATGCTGGTTGTCCAGTAGTCTGGACAGCATCTCTACTGCTCCTTCCTTATGATCCAAAGTTGTGGTCCTGATCTCATTAACAAGCCTGCGCCAGTTCTCCATATCAAACCCGGTCATATCCTGGTACATGGCAGTCAGATACTTGTCCAGGTTCCCAGTGGGAGCGGTGACAACGGAATAGGCATTTAAGATGTAACTGTCCAGTTCTTCCTGGGTCAGCTCCAAAGTCTCCAATTGTTCAGCCTCTTTGTCAATGACAGCTACCGTTTCAGCTACCTTGGGATCGCTGTAGGTATAGGTGACTATGCTCCTCAAATCCTGGGGAAACACCAGACCCGCGCTGTAGGCAAGCCCCTGGAACCGGATTTGGGGAACAATATATCGATCGCTGAGGGCGCTTAAAAAGGGAAAGAGCGTTCCGGACAGATTGTCAAGCAGGGTGGTGTCACTGACCGAATAGGTACAGTAATTGGATCTCTCCACGATCACCCCTGTCCTGTCCGCAAACTCCGGAAGTTTATAGTCTGCCTGTACACCGGGCAGCGACGGCAGACGTTTCAGCATCTGACGGGAAATGTCGGAAACCTGCTCCACCTGGCCCTGAGGGGCCACATTCATCACCACCATCCGGTCACTGTGCAGGATGCTCTTTTGGACCGAACGGAGTTTTTCCCCGATCTCTTTCATGGCATCCGGGTCGGTATCCAGCCGTACACGCAGCTCTTTTACGAACTCATAGAACCGCTGGCCATATAAGTATTCCCAATACTGACCGTCCCGGTCCACCCCGGCATCGCAGATCATAGAATTGAGGCTATCAGGGTCGCTTCTGGACCAGTCTAATGAAGGCAGGTATTTATCCAGAAACCTCATAAGTTCCTCTTTGTCCTCCACCTTAAGCTCTTCCATGCTTTCCAAAAGAAATCCAAGGCTTGTCTCATAGTCCTCTGCCATACAGTTCCACCGGACAGAGAACATAGGATACGGCCTCTCCCCTTCTTCCGGATACACAACGTCAACGTCAAGGCCATGGAGATACTGTTTCATCAGGTTATCTTTCTGCGTCTTAGTGTGGTTTTCTGTCTCCAGTTCCTCCAGCAGAATGCTGTAGAGACTGATATAATGCAGGTCCTCCTGGGGCACGGCGCTGGTATCGAACAGGAGCCGGTGAACGCTGATCTGCTCCGACTGACAGGCGGCGTTGTAATAGAGCGCCCCGTCTTCCTCCTCCTTGTGAAATTCCGGCCCGGCCTCCAGAGCAGGAAGATCTGCCACCGAAATGACAATATCGCTGTTGGACTGTTCGGATGCGTTCCACTGATCAAAGGCTAACGTGTCCTTTACCATCTGCTCCAGTTCCCCAGGCGTCATGGCAGCCTTCATCTCCGCTAAATACGTCTCCTGCTCCGCCACCAGCTGTTCCGCCAGTCCCGGCTTGGGGACGGTGGTAACCATGGCGCTGCGGGAAGCATTTTTAAGGGATTTTGCCAGCATACGGATTGATGCCTGATCCGTATCCGTTTCCATGGCCAGGAAAGCGGCCTCCTTTTGGGTCAGCGCATCCGCCTCCCCAGTCTGCACCCATTTCATACAGATGCTGGGGAAGATCCTCTCAAGGATAACGTAACTGTCTTCCAGCATGGTGTGATCGTCCAGCGCTTTGGATTTCAGCACCATGTCCACCAGCTCATCCTTTAGCCCGTTTTCAGCCACATGGGCCAGGGTCTTATCTACCACGGCCTTAAAGGGCGCGGCGTCCTCCGGATTGGCGTAAACCATTCCAAATATGAAAAACGGCTTTGCCGTATCCATGGAAATATCTGCAAAAGTCGGGGCGGTCAGCCCTGCCTCTTTCAAATTCTCATGGAACACCGAACTGTCGCTGCTTAACATGACAGAAAGCAGTTCATACTCTGCAAGCGTCTCCCACTCCTGCCCGTCCAAATCCATGGCATAGTAGATAACAGAAGCATCCTCCGCCGAATCGCCTTCATAGGCAGGAGCATAGACAACTTCTTCCACATAACCTGGGGCAGTCACCGGGTCATCATAGGCGCTTAAGTCTGTGCCCCGTTTTTCGGCTTTGGATAAATACTCCCTGTCAATAAACTCCAGAAAGTTACGGTAATCCAAATCTCCGTAGAGCAGAAGCAGAGAGTTGTCGAAACGGTAGCACCGCTCATGGGTTTCGGCCACATGTTCAAAGGTCAGATCCTGGTAGTTGGCATGGGCCCGTCCGATATAGTTGGCGGCGTATTCACCGGGATAAAGCCCCTGTACGATATTGCGCGCTCCCTCCATACTGATGGAGGTCATGTACCCCATGTCCTCGCTGAACACAGTTCCCCCCATGGATATGGGCTCGTCCACATCATAGAGCATATAGCGCAGGCCCTCCCGTTTGAAGATCTGCGGATCTTTAAGCAGTCCCGGGCTTACCATACAGCTTAAATAGGCATCCGCCCCAAGAAGAAGCTGCTCCTCGCTCTGGCTGCCGAAAGGAAACATGGTAAAGCTGCTGTAGGTAAAAGCGTTGACATAGGTATTATAGGTCTTGCCCACCATGTCAAAAAACAGATTATTGCTGGGGTACTTTTGGGAAGACGCCAGAATGGCATGCTCAAAAATATGGTTAGAGTCCGTCTCGTCCACAAGAGGCGTCCGATAGGCAACCGTAAAGGCCCGGTTGATATCGTCATTTTTGATATAGCACAGCTGGGCTCCGCTGTATGCATGGTCAAAGCAGAGAATCTGGGCGTTGAGGGGACCGTAGGGTTCCACGCTTTTCAAGGTAAAACCGAAGATCTCCTCCTCCACATCAGGAAGGGCGTCCCTGTCTTTTTTAGCCTCGTCGGATGTGGATACATCTGTCTCATCCTGAACGAATGTATCCGTGGTCGTTAGCTGGGTATCGCCGGTTTCCGCTTCGGACGGAGCCGGAGCATGGCTGCATGCGGTAAGCTGCAGGAACATGGCTGTCATCAGGCAAATGGCAATCCATCCATGTTTCTTCTTTTTTATCTTTCTTTTCCAAGACACAGACAAGGTGTTAAATTCTATTGGCTTTTTCATTTTTCCTCCTCTCACTCAAAGGAACGATGCGTTTTGTATTCCGCTGGATTGTGACGGAATCCCCTTTGGCTTTTTTATCATTGTATCAAACCAAGTGCAACAAAATCGCAACAAGACAAACCCCAAAAAATAATCCGGGGCTTTTGATAAAAACCACGGATTGTTTGATCTGCTCATTATGTTATTGTCTTTTCATGTTCCGAAAGCCAAGCTGGGCATTGCGGATGGATATCCTGCCTCCTCCAAAACGGGATAAACAGGCAGAGGGCGGCCACCATAGCCCCAATATCCGCAGTCGGCGTTGCCCAGGCGATTCCATTTATGCCCACCCACCCATTCATCAGCACCATGGCCGGAATGTCCAGTACGCCTTTCCGTAGAAGCGACAGCATTAACGGCTCAATCTTTCTTCCTACTGACTGAAAAAAGGTTATGATAATCATGGTAACTGAAACACATGGGCAAGTGATGCACATAATCCTCTGAAACCGGCTTCCGTATTCGACTGTCAATGGGTCGTCAATAAATGCCCTGACCATGGGTCCGGCACAGGTAATCAGAAATCCCATGCCCAGCAAACCAATTACCAGACTGTACACAAACGTAGTCTTAACTGCTGACAGCATTCGCTTAACATTCCCGGCTGAATAATTGTAGCCGATCAGCGGCAGCACGCCCTGGGACATTCCGGCAGCAATGGCAAATGCCAGCATATCCACTTTTTAGGCGATTCCCATACCTGCAACCGCCTCATTGCAGTATGAAACCATCAGTCGGTTTAGCGTAATGTTGGAACACACACCCATCAGATTCATCATACAGCTTGGAAGCCCCACTAACAGAACCTCAAGAGGAATGCCCATTTTCCATGTATAGCCGCAGGGATTAAGAGTGATGACAGCGGTCTTTCCTTTTCCGCAAATAAACACCAAAAAATAAATTGCAGCAATGAGATTGGAGGCCATGGTAGCAATAGCCGCACCGACCACTTCAAAGCCCAGCAGAGAAATAAAAATCGGGTCGAGAACCATATTGAGGACACCTCCCAAGGCCATGCCAAAGCTGGCCTGTCCTGAATACCCCTGCGCCCTCACTAGATGAGCAAAAACTCCGTTGAGTACCGTAGGCACTGCGCCGATACCAATGGCCCAAAACACATATTGACTGCAAAACTCATAAGTTTCTCCATTGGCGCCTACTGCCGGAAGTATGTACCCTTTCAGGCCAAACGCCGAAACTCCATATATCAGTGAAACAATTCCTGCCGTCCAAATGCAGAACGAGGAAACTTTTTGGGCACGCTCCCCATTTTTCTCCCCCAAGGAACGGGAAATCAGGCTGGAACCTCCTATACCAAAAAGATTAGCCATCCCTGTGAGCAAAACAAACAGGGGCATGCACAAAGATACTGCCGCCACTTGGTTCGGGTCCCCCACCTGACCAATAAAAAATGTGTCGGCCATATTGTAAGCAACCGTAATCAGCTGGCTGATTACCGTAGGAACTGCCAGGGAAATCACCGCTTTCCATACAGGCTGTTTTTCAAATAACTCCTTATTTTCGTTCACGTCGTCTCCTGTCCCATCCACCAATGCTTCCTTGCCAGATCGATAAACTTATCTCTCAATTTATTTTCCCCACCGTCACGGCAGGCGCATCCCAGAGAAAAATAAGCCTGGGGCGCATCCAGCACCGCCACACGGGCCTGATAATGATCAGGCGCCAGGGTTCCGGGGACAATGCCCAGGCCCATGCCTGCATAAACGCAGGCCACCACATCCTCCCAATGAGGCATCGGAACCAGCTGCTCCAGCTTCACCCCTGCTTCCCTCATGCGACCAGACAAAATGCCTATGCTGATATCCCGGGTCTTTGGCGACAGACAAAATACCCGAGATCTGTTAATGTCCTCAACCGTCACCTTTTCCCTGTTCTCCAACACATGCCCCAGAGGTATCAGCACATAAAAAGGCGCCTGAAACAGATGGACAACCCGAGCTCCTTTCAACTGCTCCAAATATCCCATATCCCCAAACAAAATATCCACGGCACCTGTTCTGAAAGCCTCAAGCAAATGTTTCCCTTTGTCCAGTTTCAGTCCTAATTTCACATCTGGATTCTGCCGGCGAAACCTGCGGATCAGTTCCGGCATATTACCCCACTCCGGCGGATTAGGATAGCCGCTGGACAAAAGACTGGCATCTTCTCCGGCAATCTGCCGGCACCGATTTACGGCGCCGGTGTAGCGCTCCATAATCTCTTTAAATTCTTCCCAAAGGCATTGCCCTGCCGGCGTAAGCCGTACCCCGTCCCAGCCTCGCTCCAACACCTGAAAGCCTACTTCCTCCTCCAGCTTTTTTATCTGTCCCGTCACCGACGACTGAGCCATAAACAAATCACTGGCTGCCCGGGAAAAGCTTTTATGCTGGGCCACCATTAAAAAACACTCTATTCTTTGAAGATTCATGATATCCCCCCTGAAAAAAGTATACCACTGTTTTCCCCCAGGCACAAACAGTGTGCAGAAAATCTGCACACTGCTTATCTGCCGTTTTAAGCGTCCCTGCGGCCCATTTATTCCAGCCAGTCCTTCACAGCATTCTGAACGGCGTTTCGTCCCGAATAAATGCAGTATCCCATGGCAGAGCCGGGAAGAATCAGACCGTATGTGGTTCCGTCCAAACCGCTGATTTCCGTGCCCGCCGCATAAAGATGCGGGATAGCCGTATAATCCGTGGACCGGATACGGTTGCCCCCATCTACCTGAAGGCCGCCCATGGTACAGTAGGAATTGGACACCAGATATAAAGCATAGTATGGCCCCTCTGACACTGGATACAGATATTGTGGCTCCTTGCCGAACATGGTATCCTCTCCGGCCTCATACATTTCATTGTTCTGCTGCACAGTTTCCAGCAAACTTTCCAGAGGCACATGAATCTTCTCTGCCAGTTCCTCCAAAGTGTCTGCCTTTACCACATTTAAATACTCGTCATTTACGCCTTTTTCCAAATCGGCGTAAAGATTCTCCAGAGCGCCTCCTGCTTTCCGGTCGTTGGTACTCTCCAGCATGCCTCCGGTGGCTCTGGCGTTGATATACGCATTATCAAAGATTGCCCAAACCTCATGCTGAGACATAATGGCATTAGCCGCCAATGTGTAATTGGTTGTAACAATATCTTCATTGCAGAACCGCACTCCGTCCTGATTAACCCAGAGGGCTCCGGTTTTCGTCAGAGCATATTCAATCTGATCCTGGTCCCTGGAAAATCCCCACAGCCCAGGTCCCAGCATCATGATACACACATTACCTGTGGCAGCGCCTACGCTGTAAGCCATACGCAGCCCGTCGCCGTCATGGCCCGGTGTAGAATTAATATCACGGCGGTCATAGCTTAAATGGAAATAATCCATCCATTCCTCGCTCTGAAGAAATCCTCCGGTACAGAGAATCACTGCAGGCGTATTAAACTGGTAAACGGTTCCGTCTGCGCCGCAGGCATAGACACCCTGGATCTCCCCTGACTCATCCAGACACAAATCCACAGCAGGGGTTTCCTTATATATCGTTGCGCCGGCATCTATCAGAATCTTTTCCATGGCATTAATGGCCACCGTTCCTCCGTTATCATGACCTTGGAAATTGTGGTGTACCATATACGCATCTTTCTGTCCCTCTACTTCCGGCACCCCAGAGAAACCTGTCTAATGGGCAATTCCGATAGCCCTATCAGTTTTAGCGATAATACCGGACAAACCAAAAATGAATCAGCCCCAATACAATTAATCCTTGGTGGATAATGTCTATACCTATCATATTGGAAAGAATAGACGATTTTAATTCTGGAAACTCATTCTATACTATAAAATAGGTATTTCTTTCACATCAGCATAAAAGTTCAAAGAATATACCCTTTTTCCTAATCTTCAAAGATATCCACTATCCTTTTTTCCAGCAACGAAACCTCCCTATTCTTTTTCCGCACTTCCACAGTCTTCCCGTCTGTAAAAATAATAGGCGATATCACGGATTTTCCGGCCGCTTTTATAACATCCAAATCAATCTCAGCCAATGTATCACCTTGTTTTACATCATCACCTGTTTTCACCTTTACATCAAATCCCTCTCCGTTCAGCTGTACTGTATCAATCCCTATATGGATCAGAATCTCCGTGCCATCTGAAGCCTTCAATCCAAATACATGACCTGTGGGGAAAGCCGCCGCAACCTTTGCGGAAATAGGAGCTACCACCTTCCCGCCGGTCGGTTCAATAGCAAATCCATCTCCCATCACTTTTTCCGAAAACACCTGATCCGGAACATCTACTAATTCTCTTACAATCCCCTTCATAGGTGATAAAAATTCTTCATTATTTGCTTTCTTCTTAAAAAATCCCATTATTTTTCCTCCATCAATCCCTTTGCCTTATCAGCCGCTTTTTCTGCCATAATCTCCGCAATCTTTGGCCCGCATCCTACATAATTCTCCGGACGGATCATCGCCTCTAATTCCTCCCTTGAAAAAAGTTCTGTCAAATACTCATCCTCCAATAGTGCAGAAAGATAATCGCTTCCTTCAAGTTCTACTTTCATGGCCTTTTCATACATCAGACCATGGGCTTTATCTTTGCCAATCTTCGCCGCCACGTTCATCATGACAAGTTCGCTATTGTCTAACCCTCTGTTTTTCCATGCGTTTTCGTACATCCTTTCTTTGTTCACATGAATGGTCCGCGTCAGTTCCTCCATCCTCATCAGAACCTGAGAAGTCAACTCCAGGGCTTCTTCCAGCATTCCATCATAAAGCATATACGAACTGCTGTCCCCCTCAAACATTCTTACACTGGAAAACAGCCCCAGGGAAACCATGGAATACAGCTTTTGAGAATTTGCGATAATTCCCTTAGCCAGCTTCGGATTAATCTTCTGCGGCATAGTGGAACTTCCAATCGTTCCTTCCTGAAACGCTTCGCTGACCTCACCAAATTCCTCCATTCCTGTATAATAAACTTCCTCCGCCATTTTATGGCACACATTACACAGTAGGGCAAGATCTACGATATACTCTTCCTTATGACTGCTAATGCTCCTGGAAGGAACCGGCATGGCATACATCCCCAGCGCCTTTGCTACC
>CATLBO010000136.1 GCA_949879025.1 uncultured Hungatella sp.
CTGTAAGATTTCCTCCTGGAACTGTTTTTCCTGCGGCTGGGAAGCCGGAATCGGCTCATGGGATACTTGGCTGCTTCCCTCTCCTGCAGTTTCCTCTGACGGCTGGGAAGCCGGAATCGGCTCATGGGATACCTGGCCAGTTTCCTGACCTTCCCCGCTTGTCTGCGCAATTCCGTCGGTTCCGCCTGCTTCTGTCTGCTGATCTTGCCCTCTGGTGCCGGAATCGGAAACCACACTGTCCTCCTGGGCCGAAACCTCAGATTCCTGTCCCTGGCGGCCTTCTGTCTGAAAGCTGCCGTCCTCCTCCTGACTGTCACTGTCATCATAGTACTGGCATTCCCCTGGGCAATAATACACATCGCTGACAGAAATCTTATAACTGTGGGAGCCATTCCAAAGCTTGTCTGTATAGGAACTGAATGTGTCATAAGACTTTTCCTGATTAAAGTAAGCATATACGCTGGCAAGTGACATGATTTCTTTAATATTGGAATGTCCGGTAATAACCGTTCCGTCTCCGTTACGGAAAGTAACATTAAAACGATTCCAGGAAGGAATCACCTGGGCATTTTCCTCTCCGTCCAAAGGCAAACCGTTTAAATGCCGGATTCCTGTAACCGAACTTTTATCCTTTCCCAAACGTGCAGCCATCGTCTCCGGTGATACATGGCGCAGCCCATAGATCCCGGACATCCAGGCAGCATCCTGTTTCAGCAGCGCCCCATACACTTTTCCTGCATAACTCTGGGAAGCATCCTCTGTATCTGCACCATCATCATAATAAAAGGCAAAATTCAGCCTTTTCTCATGATCTTCCTCTTTGACAGGTACCTTCTCTTCCTTGGCAGCGCTGTCACCTTCCATGTCTAATGCGGCAGTCAGTGTTTCCTGCGGAGTACTTTCCCATGTTTCTTCTTCCAGATCTCCGTAAATATCTACAGCCTGTTGAAGAAAGCTGTTTTTCTCTTCCCCAATGCTGCCTCCTTTGACAGGAATTTCTATATAAAAGGGCCTGTCCCATGTGTTGGAAATAACAATAGAAACTCCGCCCCCTGCCATCATGCACATAAGCCACAGACAGGCAGGGGAACGCAGCATTTTAAATATTAATTTTCTTTTTCTCATAGAGTAACACCTGCTTTTTATGTAACTATAAAAATATATCATATTACCTGAAGAAAATACACTAAAAAATCATTAATAATTAATTAAGATGTTTTTTTCTCATGAAAGAAAGCGGTTGACGCATAAGATACATCAGACTATAATAAACAGGACTTTATGAGCAGGAGGCATAAAGAGTCATAGCAAAGCTAAGCGCCATGCACCTGGCGAAGACCGTGAATTGAACAAGCCAGGTTAACGAGGTGGAGGGATTATCGAACATTCGGCGGATGCCCTTCCGTGCTGCTCTGGGCACGTTATGCGGAGTGAAATATGCAGGCAACTGCAAAACAGCCACGCCGCAAGCCGGAGTGAATATAAAGAACGGAGATTAATATCTATGTGCGGAATCATTGGATACAGCGGCCCTCTTGAGGCCAGAAAAATATTGCTTGACGGATTATCACAGCTGGAATACCGCGGGTACGACAGTGCAGGAATTGCTTTTTTTGACACCGGATCAGAAGTCCATCTGATTAAAAAGACAGGAAAAGTAGCCATGTTAAGGGAGGCCTGTGCCTCTATGAAAGTCGGTTCTCACTGTGGCATCGGCCATACCAGATGGGCCACCCACGGCGGAGTCTCGGATGCCAATGCCCATCCCCACCGGGCCGGAAGGGTCACTGTAATCCATAATGGCATTATAGAAAACTACCACAGCCTTACAAAAGAATTTAATCTGGATGAAAAGCTGGTTTCCCAAACCGATTCCGAGGTAGCTGCCTGGGTACTGGACTATTTTTACAGCGGCGATCCAAAAGCCGCCATAAAAAGCCTTGTGGAACGTGTGGAAGGTTCCTACGGATTCTGCATTATGTTTGATGACAGGCCTGGGGAAATATATGGCGTGCGCAGCGTAAGCCCTCTTGTGGCTGCATATACCCATTCCGGTGCATTGATTGCCTCGGATCTTACAGCCCTTATTCCTTACACCAGGAAATACTTTGTAGTTCCAGAAAGCCATATTGTCAAACTGACCGGTTATAAAATTTCACTTTATGATTTGGATGGTGCTGCCGTTTCCCCGGAAATCATGGAGATTAACTGGAATATGGACTCTGCCATGAAAAACGGCTTTCCCCATTTCATGTTGAAAGAGATCCATGAACAGCCGGAGGCTCTGAAAAATACCATTATACCCCGTATTTCGAAAGGCCTTCCTGACTTTGCAGACGACAAAATTCCTGATAATCTGTTTACACAGTGCAGTAAAATCCACATGGTAGCCTGCGGGACGGCCATGCATGCAGGCATGGTTGCAAAGGCTCTCATGGAACCAGTGCTGCGGATACCTGTCATTGTTTCTATTGCTTCAGAATTCCGGTATGGGGAGCCATTGATCGACGAGGAAACTCTGGTCATCATTATTTCCCAGTCCGGGGAAACCATTGATACTTTGGCTGCACTGCGTCTTGCCAAAAGCTATGGTTCGAAGACCCTTGCCATTGTCAATGTAAAGGGTTCCACCATTGCCCGGGAAAGTGATTTTGTGCTTTACACCCATGCAGGTCCGGAAATAGCCGTAGCCAGCACCAAAGCATACTCTGTCCAGCTGGCAGCTCTGTATATGATCAGCTGCCGCATGGCCCTGGTTCGTGGAAAATTTACCAGGGAGCAGGCCGCCTCGTTTATCATGGAGCTTTTAGATGCCATTCCTGCCATGGAATCCATGATCAGCAGGAAAGAAGAAGAAAAAAATCTGGTAACCCACCTGATCCAGCAGCATGACACATTTTTCATGGGACGGGGCCTGGACTATGCCTTTTCTCTGGAAGGCGCCCTAAAACTGAAAGAAATCTCCTATATCCATGCAGAGGCCTATGCTGCAGGAGAATTAAAGCATGGAACCATAGCCTTGATTGCGCCGGAGGTTCCGGTAATCGCCATTGCCACTCAGGAACCTGTGTTTTCAAAAATGATTTCTAATGTCCGTGAAGTAAAGGCCAGAGGCGCTTTTGTGATTCTTCTGACCAAAGAACATGCAAAGGTGGACAAAGATCTGGCTGATGTCCATATCAAGATTCCTGATATGGATGACCGGTTTACCGTGTTCCCTATTGCAGTTATTTTGCAGCTTATTGCCTATTATGCTTCCATCGGAAAAAATCTGGACGTTGATCAGCCGAGAAATCTGGCTAAATCCGTTACTGTGGAATAGGCAGCAGATTACTTCGCGCAAAGGCAATTGGACACAGCTGTTTCCACAGCATTAAAAACCCCTTCCGCCGGAACTCTCCTGTAGATGCGGAAGGGGTTACCCTTATTATAATCGCTTTTATGCTCTGTTTGCCATCTTTATCTTTGCAAATTCCTGAATGATCTGCACCGCTCCGTCCACGCCTGTAGCGCTGCTGTTCAGACACAGATCATAGCTTTTGGCATCACCCCATTTCTTGCTGGCATAATAGTTGTAATAGCTGGCACGCTGCTTATCTGTCTTAATCATAATGTCTTTTGCCTTGGAATCATTTACGTTGTACAAATCTTTCAGATATGCGATCTTGTCTTCTTCCTTTCCGGTTATGAATACATTTACCGCATTTGGGTTGTCTGCCAGAGCATAGTCTGCACAGCGTCCTACAATCACGCAGGATTCCTGGCTGGCCAGCTTTTTAATGGTGTCAAACTGGGCAAGGAAAATCTTATGGTTAATAGGCATATCCATGTAAGCGGATGTGGTGTATCCAAGAGAATACGTGTCCATGACTAAGGAATATAAAAAGCTGTTGGTCGGCTTTTCATCATGAGTCTCAAATAACTCTTCGCATAAGCCGCTGTGCTTTGCCGCCTCCGCCAAAAGTTCTTTGTTGTAGCATTTAACCCCCATAGCCTCCGCCAGCTTTCTTCCTATCACATTGCCCTTGCTGCCGCAATGTCTTCCGATTGTAATGACTAAATGATCACTCATAACATCCTCTCCTTTCTCTAGCTCCTTGTTGTCACACAAATTCGAACTTTATATGAATATTATACAACGAAATCCCTAAAAAGTACATAAATTTTTCATTTTCCCCAAAAACTTTTCCTACAGCAAAAAACCCCTGCCTATCTGGCAAGGGTCTTTGTAATTCGTATTCCTTCTTTCGTGGCAGCAAGTCCTCCCTCCCCGGTTTCCCGAAGAGACGGATGCATCTTCTCTCCCACTTCTCTCATGGCATCAAACACCTGATCAGCAGGAATGGCGCTGGCGATGCCTGCAAGGGCCATATCTGCGCTTGTCATGGCATTTACTGCCCCAATAACGTTGCGCTTTACACAGGGAACCTCAACCAGGCCTGCAACCGGATCGCATACCAGCCCCAAAAGAGCTTTTAGAGCCATAGCCGCCGCATCGGCAATCTGTTCATTAGAACCGCCCTTTAATGCTGTCAAAGCTCCTGCCGCCATAGAAGAAGCCGCCCCGATTTCTGCCTGGCATCCGCCTGCCGCCCCGGCAATAAAAGCTCTGGAGGCAATCACCTGGCCAATTCCCGCCGCCACAAACAGGCTTTTCACAATCTGCCGGTGCCCAGCCTGTCCTGAGCGGAACAGAGGAATCAGAACAGCAGGAAGAACTCCGCAGGCCCCTGCCGTAGGAGCAGCCACGATTCTTCTCATACAGGCATTGGACTCTCCCATTTCCAGCGCCTGGCCAATGACCTGGTTCAAATAATCTCCGCAAAGGGTATTTCCCTTTTTCCGGTATTCTTCCATGGCAGCCCCCTGGCCGCCTACCAGCCGGCTGGCGGATTTGACGGAGCCGTCATAAGAAGTAGAGGCCAGAAGCATGGCATCCCACATGACATACATCTGTTTCATGGATTCCTCCCTGTCTACTTTCCGCTCCTCCATGTCATCCTCTAAAACAGCCTCATAAAACTTTTTATTGCGGATCTTGCAGTACTGCAAAATCTCTTCAATAGAATGATACGCCATTTCCTATTCCTCCTCTCCCAGATTCAGGCAGGTCACCTTTATGATGCCTTCCACCCTTTTTAACCAATCCAATGAAGAAGACGGAATATTCTGATCCGTCTCAATAACCATAACCGCATACCCGCCCCGTTTGTCACGGTAGAGATTTAAGGTAGCAATATTAACAGACTTATGAGCCAGCATGGAAGTCACCTCAGCCACATGGCCCGGCTGATCCACATTGTGGACAATCAGGGCAGGCCTTTCTGCTGTCACATTTATCTCCACGCCGTCCAGTTTATTTATCATGATCCGGCCTCCTCCCAGGGAAGAAGCCTGAACCGATATGGTTCTCCCTGTATTGTCCCACACTTCTAAAAGCGCCGTATTGGGATGGGCGCCGCGGATATTTTCGTGGGCAAATGAAAATGCCATGCCCGCTTTCTCTGCATGTTCAAAGCTTTCCGGAATACAGATGTTGTCAGGCCTCATGCCAAGAAGTCCGGCTACCAGAGCCCTGTCTGTGCCATGGCCGATGCCAGTTGCTGAAAATGATCCGGAAAGGGTAATGTCCGCCTTGACAGGAACAGAACCTAAAAGTTTCTTTGTAACCAGGCCAATCCTTACTGCCCCCGCCGTATGGGAACTGGACGGCCCCACCATTACCGGCCCTAAAATATCAAATATATTCATCTTTTGTCTTTCTCTTTCCCTGACATCGACCGTATCAGCTTTCTAATTTCTTCAGCAGTTCCTGGAAATACTCCGGCAAAGCCGCCTGAAATTCCATATACTTCCCTGTTCTCGGATGCACAAACCCTAATACTCCTGCATGGAGCGTCTGTCCCTGAAGCTTAAACGGACACTTTTCCGGTCCGTAAACAGAATCTCCCACCAAAGGGTGATGAATGCTTGCCATATGCACCCGAATCTGATGGGTGCGCCCTGTCTCCAGCCTGCACTCAATATAAGTAAACTGCCGGAAACGCTCCAGCACCTGGTAATGAGTAACTGCAGGCCTGCCGCTGCGTTCATTAATGCTCATCTTTTTTCTGTCAGCCGGATGCCGTCCAATCGGTGCATTTATGATCCCTTGATCTTCTTTTATGATCCCATGGACAATCCCCCGGTATCTTCGCACAATGCTGTGCTGTTTCAGCTGCTCCGCAATGGAATTGTGAGCCATGTCATTTTTGCAGGCTATCAGAATTCCTGTGGTATCCATATCAATCCTGTGTACAATTCCAGGTCTCAAAACACCGTTAATACCAGAAAGTTCATTTTTGCAGTGACTCATCAGCCCGTTAACCAGGGTATTTTTGTAATGTCCGGGAGCCGGGTGCACCACCATGCCCTTTGGCTTATTGATAAGGATCACATCCTCATCCTCATATACAATATCCAGATCCATAGACTCCGGCACAATCTCCGGCTCTATGGCTTCAGGAATCTGTATCTCTGCCACATCACCGGCATTAACCTTATAGTTTGCTTTTATCGTCTGTTGATTTACTGACACATTCCCGGATTTTAAAAGCTTCTGCACATAGGATCGGGACCAGCCGCTTTTGCAGTCCTTCAGAAACATGTCAATACGCACCCCCGCCTTGTCCGGCGATACCAGGAATGTTTCTTCCAAAAAATACGGCTTAATGCTATTGTTATCAGCCGCCATTACGTCCCGTCCTTCCTTCCTGGAATCAGCATATTAAACTCCTCATCACTATAAAACCATAACAAAAGCACCAAAAGCAAAGCGGTACCAACAGTCACATAGCAGTCCGCCACATTAAAAATCGGAAAATCAATCAGTTTAAAATATAAAAAATCCACCACATACCCCTGGGAAACACGGTCGATAAGATTGCCTGCGGCTCCCGCCATGATCATGGTCAGACAAATCTCCATGGGAACATAGCGCTTGCTGCCCGGAAGCTTTACCATAACATAAGCCACAAACCCGAATACTGCCAGAGTCACTGCCAGGAAAATAAGCTGCTGCCCCTGAAGCATGCCAAAAGCCGCACCCCGGTTTTCTGAGTAGAGAAGCTCAAACACTCCGTCCCAAATTACAAAAGGCCCATTTCCCATAAGAAGGTCTGATGCCAGATGTTTCGTCTGCTGATCCAGGACAGTCAGACATACCACTGCCGCTAAAAAAGCCAAGATGTGATTGCGTTTCTGATTCATAACAATGATTCTCCTTATTGAAGTACCTGACAAAGTCCGGCCCTCATCTCCTCCTCTGTCACCGTCCTGTCAATAAATGCATTCCCAACAGCGTCAAGAAGAATAAAGCGGATGGCATCTCCATCCATCTTCTTGTCGCTTTTCGTATCTTCCACTACCTTTTTTGCCGAAATGCCTGTTACGGAAACAGGCATATGAAGGCTTTCCATAAGATTTTTCAGGCTGTTCAGACAGTCCTGGCTCAGATATCCGCGCAGTACGGAAATCTTTACAGCCCCAAGGCAGCCAAGCCCAACACAATGCCCATGAAGCATGGAAAAAGAAAGCTGCTTTTCCAGGGCATGTCCTAATGTATGCCCGAAATTCAGCAAGGCCCGCTTCCCCTGTTCTTTTGGGTCCTCTTCAACTACCTGCCGCTTAATCTCATCACTTTTGGCAATCATCTCCATGCAGATATTCAAATCCCGCCGGTCAATGGCATCTTTGTTTTGAATCAGCCATTTATAGTATGCCTTGTCCTGAATCAGCCCATGCTTAATCACTTCCCCCATGCCTGAAGAATACTGCTCCTGGGATAAGGTAAGCAGAGTACTAACATTGGTGTATACCAGTCTGGGCATATGGAATGCCCCAACCATATTTTTATAAGAAGCAAAATCCACTCCTGTCTTTCCTCCGATGCTGCTGTCTACCTGCGCAAGCAGCGTAGTCGGTATCTGAATAAAGGATATTCCGCGCAAATAAGTTGCGGCCCCATAGCCGCACAAATCTCCAACAACTCCGCCGCCTAAAGCCGCAAGCCAGTCCTTCCTGTCAAAGCGAGCCTGGATTAAAGCCTCATATAGCTTCTGTACGGTTTCCAGGTTCTTTGATTCTTCTCCTGCCGGAAATACAAAAGTTATAACTTCTCTGCAGCATTGCTCCAGAATTTTTTTCACCTGTTCAAGATAC
>CATLBO010000137.1 GCA_949879025.1 uncultured Hungatella sp.
CAATGTTTTATCAATCCACAGACATAAGGCAGATATTCATTACAAGCATCATAGGGGCTCTTCATGTAGGGGTTCTGGTAATGTCCAAGGATCTGGGAAGCGCCTTGATCTTTTTCGTAACTTATGTATTTATGGTGTTTGTTGCCACGTCGGACTGGATATACCTGGCTCTTGGGCTTCTGGGAGGCTATGGGGCATCTGCGGCGGCCTGGAGGCTGTTTTCTCATGTGCAGGTGCGGGTTATGGCCTGGAAAAACCCTTGGGCAGATATTGACAACCGGGGGTATCAGATTACCCAGTCTCTGTTTGCCATTGGCACAGGAGGCTGGTTCGGGTCAGGGCTTTGCCAGGGAATGCCTAAAAAGATCCCTGTGGTGGAGAAAGACTTTATACTGGCGGCTGTCTCGGAAGAAATGGGTGCTCTGTTTGCCATGTGCGTGATTCTGGTGAGTCTGGGGTGTTTTATTCAGTTTATGATGACTGCATGCGAAATGGAGGCTATGTTTTATAAATTGATTGCCCTGGGGCTGGGGACAGAATATATTGTTCAGATCTTTCTGACGGCAGGCGGGGTGACGAAATTTATTCCATCTACAGGGGTAACATTTCCCCTGATCAGTTACGGAGGAAGCTCCATATTAAGCACCTTTATTCTGTTTTCCGTTATTCAGGGACTGTACATTTTGAAGCGTGATGAAGAAGAGGAATAGGGATATGAAGGCGGTTTTTAAGCGGGAGAAAAAGAGAAAAAGGGAAAAGACTCCCAAACAGAAGGCAGATCGGAGCATTTTGCTGCTGGCATACGTGGTGGCAGCTTTGTTTCTGTGGCTTATGGGGTATATGGGATACTTTTTGGCAGTCTCCAGGGAGGAGGTTATTAACAATCCTTATAACAATGCCAGGCTGGACAACTTTGCCCGGACGGTGGAGAGAGGAAAAATTTTAAGCAGTGACAAGACGGTGCTGGCTATGACCGAAAACAGAGAAGGCATGGGCGAGGTCCGGGTGTATCCTTTTGGAGCTTTGTTTTCCCATGTGGTGGGATACTCTTCCAGAGGAAAGACCGGGCTGGAGGAACTGGGGAATTTTTATTTGCTTACTTCTCATATGAATCCTGTCAGTCAAATAGGAGAGGAATTGGCAGGGAGGAAGAATCCGGGGGATCAGATCATTACGACCTTGGATTTGGAGCTGCAGCAGGCTGCAAGCGATGCCCTTGGTGACAGAAAAGGCGCAGTGGCCGCCATGGAGCCGGATACGGGAAGAGTGCTTGTGATGGTATCAAAGCCGGATTTTGATTCCAATACCATTGCAGATACATGGGAATCCATTGTGTCAGAGGAGGGACAGGCCCGATTGGTAAACCGGGCCGTTCAGGGACTTTATCCGCCTGGCTCCATCTTTAAAATCTTTACAGTGCTGGAGTATATAAAAGAGCATCCGGATGATTATGATCAGTATCAATATGATTGTAACGGATACTTTAAGTATGGGGATTATACCCTTCCATGCTACCACAAAACGGCTCACGGAAGCCAGACTCTGGCCCAGGCCTTTGCCAATTCCTGTAACGGGGCCTTTGCCAGCCTGGGCCTGCAGTTAGATAAGAAAGCCATGGCTGAGACAGCAGAACAGCTTTTGTTTAACAGGGAGCAGCCTATTGCCCTGGCTTATTCTCAAAGCCGGTTCTCCATGAACGAGGAAGCGCCGGGATGGGAAGTGCTGCAGACAGCTATTGGACAGGGAATGACCCAGATGACGCCTATGCACAGCCTGATGGTGACAGCTGCCATTGCCAATAAGGGAGTGCTTATGAGTCCGTTTTTTATCCAGCAGGTGGAAAATGCGGTGGGAGAGCCGGTGAGACGGTTTGAACCTGTTGTATATGGAATGATGATGGAGGAGGAGCAGGCAGAGATTTTGAAAGACATGATGATTAGGGTGGTGACAGAAGGAACCGGATCAGCCCTTAGGACGGAAAACTATACGGCAGCAGGAAAAACAGGGTCAGCCCAATTTGAAACAGGAAAGGAAACCCATGCCTGGTTTACAGGGTTCGCCCCGGCGGAAAATCCCAGGATAGCTGTTACTGTGATCGTGGAAGAGGGAGGTTCAGGGGGACAGACGGCAGCGCCTGTTGCCAGAAAGATTTTTGATGTTTACCTGGGAAGATAACCGTAAGACAACAGCTTTCATAAGCTTATATGTTTCTGTCTGGCTTAAAGGGCTGAAAACAGGCGTCAGATGAATTACGAAGATGAATTACGAAGTTGAATCGTGGCTTGCATATCCCGGAAAAATGCGGTATACTTACCTCAGTCTATGTTGAGAGCGCTTGCGGAGACTTGGTTTTTTGTTTCTGCGAATGTTCTGCTGACACACCAGGGAGCGTATTTTCGTGCTCCGGGCAGGAGGAATTGCAATGATAGAGGCAACGAGCTGTGGCGGTGTGGTTATATTTCGAGGTAAGATTCTTGTATTGTATAAGAATTATAAGAACAAATACGAGGGTTGGGTTTTGCCGAAAGGAACTGTGGAGGAGGGAGAGGAATACAAGGAGACGGCCCTGCGCGAGGTAAAGGAAGAAACCGGCGTTACGGCTTCCATTATTAAATATATTGGCAAAAGCCAGTATTCCTTTAACACGCCTCAGGATATGGTGGAGAAAGATGTCCACTGGTATCTGATGATGGCGGACAGCTACTACAGTAAACCACAGCGTGAAGAGTATTTTATGGATTCCGGGTACTACAAGTTTTATGAGGCTTACCATCTGCTGAAATTTTCCAATGAGAAGCAGATTTTGGAGAAGGCTTATAATGAGTATCTGGAACTGAAGAAGAATAATCTTTGGGGTTCCAGGAAATATTTCTGATGATATTTTTGAATAAAAACAGCGGGAACAAAAAGCAGGAAAATTAGAAAGTGAAAAGAAACTGCTCCATCTGGTTAAGGATGGGGCAGTTTTCTGCTTTATTGTGAAGTAGTGAAAGTTACTTTCGGTAAGCGTAGACAGGAAGTCCCTGGCTCATGGCACGTTTCGGTTCACCCTGAATCAGAGGGAGGACATAGGAATGGAAATCATGGGAAATGTTGCTTCCATGGCAGGTAATCCAGCCCTTTGGAAATGGTTTCTCTCGGTTGCAGACCTGATTTACATCTACCAGGGAGCATTCTATGGCATATGGCGTGTCCGGAGTGCGGTGAAAGGCCACCATTTTTCCGGTGGTTCCCTCCAGGGCTGCACAGACACCGAAGGCTCCAGCCATAGCCGCCTCATGGATATCGGTTTCGGACAGGATCATGCCGGAACAGCGCTGGCTTACATTGAGTTCTACGGAGCGGGCTTTGATGCCGAAATGGTTGTGGACAAAATTTTCAAGAACTTTGCCGCACCCTGTAAGCATTTTATGGCCGAAATTGTCCAGCCTTGCTTCGTCATTGTACTCGCAGATCAGACGCCCGCTTACATCAGAGATTCCTTCAGATACACAGACAATGACATCCGGCCGCTGACGGAGGGCATCTGTAAGATCCCGGGTAAAGCTTTGGAAGTCAAAGGGAGCTTCCGGCAGGTAGATAAGAAGCGGATTGTCGCCTTCGTGTTTTCTTGCAAGGACACTGGCAGCGGAAAGCCATCCTGCGCCGCGGCCCATAAGCTCGATAATGGTTACGGCCTGCTGCTGGTACACAGAAGCGTCCAGGGCAATCTCCCGTACTGTGGATGCCACATACTTGGCGGCGCTTCCGTAGCCGGGAGTGTGATCGGTCAGCATCAGATCATTGTCAATGGTCTTGGGGATACCGATAAAACGAATAGGAGAGCCTACCTGAGATGCATACCGGGACAGCTTGCTGACAGTGTCCATAGAGTCATTTCCGCCGATATAGAAAAAGTAACCGATCTCTAAAGCATCCAGCTTTCTAAAAAGGGTGGGGTAAAGAGGGGAGGTGAGATCTTTCGGCAGTTTATAGCGGCAGGAACCCAGATAGGCGGCTGGAGTCAGTTTTATCAGATCCAGCTCTTTTTGAGTCAGGTCTTCGGAAAGGTTGATATAAGTGTCTTTTAAAAATCCTTCAATGCCGTTGACCATGCCGTATACGTGTTCGACCTCGTCTAAGTGATTCATTCCCTCAGTAACCACGCCGTAAAGGCTGGCGTTAATCGCAGCGGTTGGGCCGCCGGACTGTCCAACAAGGATATTTTTCTTCATAGTGGGAATCTCCTTATATTTCCTTATGTTTTTGCATACGTTTTAGATATGAGATTTACTGCAGACAGGCTGCAGATCTGCATTCAGCACACTTCTTATTGTATAATAGTTGGCCGGTATTAGCAATCATTTTAAAAAATTTTGAAAAAAGTGAATAGATTTCCTCTGACAGGACATAATGACAGTAGTACGAAAGAGAAAATTAATACTTATCCTCCCCTTTTTATCCGGTCCGTCTGCCTCTTGGCAGGCGGGCCGGTTTTTTATTTGGAAAATAACAGGCGCCTTTTGCCCCCGAATAAATTTTTGCGGCAGACAGATTGCGGTCAAGATATGTTTCTGATATAATGGTAGCGGTTTTATGACAATGTCACTTCGTTAAGGGGATTTGAGCTTTTGACGGTGTGCCCAATGAGCAGGGGAGGTGTATATGATGGCAAAGTATAAATTGGTTGCCCCGGTTGTAAAATGGGTTGGCGGCAAGCGCCAGCTTTTGGATGAGATTACCCCAATGCTTCCGAAACGGATTACTTCTTACTGCGAGCCGTTTTTAGGAGGAGGCGCAGTCCTGTTTTCTGTCCAGCCGTCAAAAGCTATTGTTAATGATCTGAATTCGGATTTAATCACGGTCTACAGGGTTATCCGTGATGATGTGGAATCTTTGATTGAATCTTTGAAAAAGCATGAGAACACATCGGAATATTTTTATGCCATACGGGATTTGGACCGGGACAAGGCAGGGTATCAGGCGTTATCCCAGGTGGAAAAGGCATCAAGAACCATTTATTTAAATAAAACATGCTTTAACGGATTGTTCCGGGTAAATTCCTCCGGTGAGTTTAATTCTCCATTTGGACATTATAAAAACCCTAATATAGTCAATGAACCTGTGCTGAGGGCCGTAAATAAATATTTTAATACAAAAAATATTGTATTTTACAATGAGGACTTTGCCGAGACCCTTAACCGGGTTGGAAAAGGCGGATTTGTCTATCTGGATCCGCCTTACGATCCGGTTTCCGACACGGCAAGCTTTACAGGGTACAGCAAGGGAGGATTTGACAGGAATGAGCAGATCCGCTTAAAATGCTGCTGCGATGAGCTATCAAAACGAAATGTAAAGTTTTTGCTGTCAAATTCAGCAACAGAGTTTATAAAAGATTTGTATCAGGATTACAAAGTTGTGATTGTAAAGGCAAAACGGGCTATTAATTCTGATGCCACAAAGCGCGGAGCCATTGAGGAGGTGCTTGTGAGAAATTATGGGATTGAATGATGCTGCATGGGAGAAGCTGTTTCATAAATACCATATCCTTGATGAGATAGAAAACAAAGGGCAGTTTATTATATCGGCAAATCAGATTAAAGAGTTCCGGGAACCGAGGCTGATGACCAAGTTTGATCATAAAGTAAACCTTCCATGGCTTTTCGCCCGGAATAACCTGGCGATCTTGCCTATATCCCGGGGCGATTATGTAATCGCTTCTTTTTCTGCGTATAAGGAGTTTGAGGAACCTGACAGCCATGTGCAGAAGATTTCGGCCCCGCCCCATATTCAGAGCTTAATGCCTCAATTTCTTGTAAGTGAAGCTATTGCCTTAAATTATGCAAATGCCTGCGGCCTGCTGAATGACTTTCTGGAAGACGACATGCTTGTACCTACAGTCAGCGGGCGTATGAGCTCCGGCAGTTTTGGGTTTGACATTGATACGAAATCCGGGACAAGGCATATTATGATAAATAACTCCCAGATCGAAATTGATGCCGCTTATGAAGGGATTCATTATCTTTCTCTTTTTGAGGCAAAGAGAGATCTGTCAGACGATTTTCTTGTACGGCAGCTTTACTACCCGTTCCGTGCCTGGTATGGCCGGGTAACGAAAAATGTGAAGACAGTCT
The DNA here is from genome assembly GCA_949879025.1 of uncultured Hungatella sp. GTDB lineage: Bacteria > Bacillota > Clostridia > Lachnospirales > Lachnospiraceae > UBA3402. Next base: position 6,114 of record CATLBO010000137.1, read on the forward strand.
TTTTGATCTTTTCAAACGGTGTATTTCATCTGTATCAGTATCAATTTGAGGAACCGGGAAATTACAGTTCCCTGCGTCTGGTTAAGCAGAAGAATTATGCCATTGCAGCTGAAATTCGTCTGACTGATATTGAAAAGCTTCTGAAGACAGTTCCTTTCATACAGGAGCCGCCTATACCGTTTCCTCAGGCTGACCGCATGCCCCGAATCATTAATCTTATGGAACTCTTAAATGAAAAACCTATGACAAAGCAGGACATTACCTGGGAATATGGCTTTGATGAACGTCAGACCAATTACTATACGGATGCAGGAAGATACTTGGGATTTATTGACAAAGATCACGATGATCATGGGTCTATTCTGTTCCGGCTGTCTTCCTGCGGAACTTCTATTATGGAACTGGAGTATGCAAAACGGCAGCTGGCCATTGTGACACAGATATTAAGGCATAAGGTATTTCATGAAACTTTGAAATTGTATTTGCAGTGTGGGGAGATGCCGGATAAGAAAACAATTGTTCAGATTATGAAACAGGCAGGCCTTTACCATGTAGAAGCAGAAAGCACTTATGTACGGAGATCGTCTACGATTACCGGATGGATAAACTGGATTTTAAGCATTGTCCAGTAAAATAGTAAAGAGAGTGTGGGAAAAGAAATGCGGGAAGATGTTTTCCAGATGTATCTGGAGGAAATAAAAAAGATCAAAAGCTGTGATGCGGCGGAAAATAAAAGGCTGTTAAGGGAACTTGAAAGCGGAAATAGGGCTGTTAAGGACAGGATTATAGAAGGAAACCTGAAAATGGTTCTGGAGATGGTTCAGGAGTATTTAAACAAAGGGGTTCAGGCAGGGGATCTGGTGCAGGAAGCTAACATGGCCCTTGTGATGGCAGTGGCAGAGTATAGGGAAGGAAGTTTTGAGGACTTTGTCAGAGCCAGGGTGAGGGAGGCTCTTTTGGCAGAGGTGGAAGAACAGTCCAAGGAGCAGGAGACTGCCAGGAAAATGCTGGACTGTGTTAATAAGCTTAAGGACGTGTCCCAGGAAATGGCAGAGGAACTGGGACGAGAGGCTACGGTGGAGGAACTGGCCCAGAGAATGGAGCTGACCAAAGATGAGGTTAAGGAGATTATGAAACTGACTTTGGACGCCATGAGTGCGGTGGGAGATTAGAAGGAGCAAGAAGATGAAGCTATATTTGATTCGCCATGGACAAACAGACTGGAATGTAGCAGGGAAGATTCAGGGAAGTACAGACATTCCTCTTAATGAGATGGGAAAAAAACAGGCAGCCTGTCTGGCAAAGGGCATGGAAAAGCGGCCGGTAAGCCGTGTTTTCACCAGCACCCTGTCAAGAGCCTATGAGACAGCAAAAGCTATTGGAGACAGTCAGAATGTTCCCGTATATGGGCTTTTGGAACTGCAGGAAGTAAATTATGGGTATTGGGAAGGACTGACTATGGAGGAAATTGAACAGAGATACCCGAAAGAGCTGCAGCAGTGGTATTTAAGCCCAGTGGAGGTGGCGCCGCCAGGAGGGGAAACTCAGACCCAGGTATATGAAAGGTGCAAGGCGGCCATAGACCATATTCTGGAACAGGGTGACGGTGACGTGGCAGTGGTATCCCACGGTGCTACAGTGGTGTTTCTTCTGGAGTACATGCTTGATGGCACCGGCAGGGATGAGGAAGATGACATTATCGTAGGGAATGCAAGCATTTCCACGGTTGAGTATGACCGGGACTTAAAAAGGTTTGTATTAACAGAATTAAATGACAGGGAGCATTTATCAAAGCTGTGAGGAATGAAATTCCCTTTTCTTATGGGGAATCTTATGATATCCTATACATAACTATCAACAGACCAGTCCGCATAAAACGATACCGGACGCTTTAGGTCATAAAAGAAACCATGCGAGGAAGGAGACACCATCCACATGAGTGTAAAGAGAATTTTCGTTGAGAAGAAGCCGGATTTTGCCGTAAAGGCCCGTGAACTGGCAGGAGAAATAGGGAGCTATCTGGACATAGGAAC
>CATLBO010000138.1 GCA_949879025.1 uncultured Hungatella sp.
CAAAGAAAGCCTACCGACAGATATTGGAGAAGCATTATATCCAGGAATCTATGTATGAATATCTTGATACGGTCACGGTCGGCGGCACAGACTGGGTAGAAGCCCTGTATCTTACCAACAATGATTATGGAATCATATTGATTTACCAGAAAGGAGTCGAAGCATGATTTTAGGATTTTTAGCGGCTGTGGGAAGTACCATAGCATCTACTGTTATTATTGAATCCGTGACAGCAGGCGTTGGACTGGGAATTTCCATCTATACAGCGTCAAAGTGTGCGAAGCAGAGCGGCAGAACACGGAGAAAGTAGGGGCAAAAAAGAATATGTGGGGATTGGCGGTCAATCAACACATATTCTTTTTTTGTTGATTTAAAATATTACCATAAATTTAATTTGGTATCAAAATCATCTATACTTTTAAAAACCTTGAGATTGTCAAAGTCAATGGATTCTTTGTTCTCATCTAAGATATATAGAAATAATTCTTTTGCTAATTTTTTAAAATCGATATGCTTCATTTTCATTATGTATGGCAAATTGCTTCTTGTGCTAAGTGTACATAGCTTTAAAAGAATACTGCGAATCTGGAGTATGCGCATTTGCTGTGCCGATGGAAGGTCAGAAATACCGGCATGAATAATCTGGGCGAAAAAAAACTCCACATCCGGAATCGATGAAGAGTCATAATATTTTAAAACGTTTCTGATTTTATTATAGGTAATTTTATCTGAAGTATAATAATTGGCAGTTAAGATAAAAATGTTACAAAAATATGGTGGGCATTGATAGCGGAATTTTCCAGGGGGCTGTAAAAAGGATAAATTGTCATTATCTTTTTTTGTGATTTCAAAAAACAACTGGAATAAACTTTGTTTCCATTTATTATTGCAGCCTTCATCTGCAGTTTTGCTACTATTAACTTTATGGTAAATTTCTGGGCTGTTAAGAAGTTTTTCCTTACTTATAAATTTTACATTTGGATTGTTCATCTTCAATCTTCCTCCTTAAAAATGGATAAATTGTTAATGGTGCTATAATGTATTGTTCTGAGATGAGAATTAAATGTTAAATGACATGGAATAAAGAACAATAAAGAATGTGTTAGTCAAACCCTTCCCTTTTTTCTATAAAAAAGTGATTTTTGGGTAGAGTATTATGCCTTTGGAGGCTGTAAAATAAAGCTACAAAAAATAACAGGAGGAAAATAATGAAAGATTCTAATATACTTCACAGCGAAGTGAGAAAAACATTTGAAACCCTGATAGAGTCAGGAGTATTTACAGAAGTTAGAATATTAAACACCAAACAAGGGACTCTTTCAGGCTATTACAATGATGTAGATAAGCTGATTGAGCATATCCAGCGTTATGACGGGCAGTACAATATTTACATCACAATGAACGCTTTAAGCGAAGGAATCGAGGCCAGAGGCAAGAACCATCTAAAGAGTTATGCGAAGAATACAACCAGCGACAAGGAAATCCGCTGCCGTAGATGGATTCTCATTGACTTAGACCCGGAACGTCCGGCCGGAATCTCCAGCACAGAGCAGGAGTTAAAGCTGTCTGAGGAATTGGGCAGGAAAATTCAGGGTTATTTAACAGACTGTGGATTCCCGGAGCCTGTAACCGCATTAAGCGGAAACGGCTTTCATCTTTTATATCCTGTGGAACTTCCCAATACACCGGAAATGACAAGTCTGGTAAGGGGCTTTCTTGGCGCATTGGATTCAAGGTTTTCTACAGAGCAGGTAAAGGTCGATACAACAACCTATAATGCGGCCAGAATTACAAAGCTTTATGGTACAGTTTCCTGCAAGGGAGACTCCACAGAAGAACGTCCACACAGGCGTTCCAAAATCCTGTATGCACCAAAGAAACGAGTGCCGGTAACGATTGAGCTGTTACAGCAGATTGCGGCGCAGTGTGTGGAGAAAGGGAATAAAAAGAAAACAGTGAATAGAAATGAGAAACGTGAGCCTGCCAGAAGCATATCAGGGAGCAAGATGGAGTTTGATTTGCGTTTATGGCTGGAATCCCATGAGATTCCCGTCGCAAGGGAAAAGCAGGTAGAGAATGGCATGTGCTATGTTTTGGAGTCCTGCCCATGGAATCAGGAACATTCCAAGGACAATGGGGCTTATGTCATGCAGTTTGATGATGGTGGGATTGCGGCTGGCTGTCACCATGATAGCTGTAAGGAAGAAAACTGGGAAACCCTCTGGCGTATGCTGGAGGGTGAGAAGCCTATGCCGTCAGTGAAAAAAGCAAAGACAGAGAATCTTCCGTCAGCAGAAAAAGAAAGCCCGGTGGATGTTCTTTTAAGACTGATAGAGGAGCAGGGTCATATTCCGTTCCGAAGCACAGAAGGGGAGGCTTTTATCCAGATTCCAAACAAGGGCAGTTTTGTGAATTATCCGCTTAAATCGGAATATTACCAGATGTGGCTGAGGAATTTGTATTATCAGACCTACAACCGGGGCAGTCGGAATGATATGATTCAGGCAGTCATGGAAACTCTTGTGGCAAAAGCGCACTGCCAGGGAAAGGAATATCCGGTATACAATCGGTTTACTTTCCATGAGGGCCGCCTGTATTATAACCTGGCGAACGAAGATTCCGCTGTGCTTTGTGTTGACGAGTCGGGAACGAAATGCTGCAATGAGCCGCCGGTCAGGTTGATAACAAGAAAAACCTTACGCCCGCAGCCTATGCCGCAAAAAGGGGGATCGTTTAGGAAACTGATGAGTAAATATTACCATTTTGCCAGTAAGCCAGACCGGATTCTCCATAACGTTATATTGGTTGTCAGGCTCATAACAGGGATTGAACAGCCTATCGTTATCTACAAAGGCGGCAAAGGCTCCTCAAAGACCACTTCCATGGAAATGGATAAACGCTGTCTGGATATATCCAGCAACAATGTAACGGTCATGCCGAAAAATGAGGAGGACTTTCTGCTTCTTCTGGAATCACAGGATATCGTCTGTCTGGACAACATGGATTCCATTACAAAAAGTCAGGCAAATATTTTCTGCCAGGTAGTGACGGGGGCAACAGCAGTTAAGAAAAAGAAGTATTCAGACAGCGAATTGTGCGAGATTAATATAAAGTCTGTTGTGTATATGAATGGAATCCATCTGCTTTCCGACCGTTCCGATTTCCTTGACCGCTGTGTATTTCTGAATATGAAAGCCATATCATCAGAAAAACGCAGGAGCAAAAAAGACGTCATGGAAGAATTTGAAGCGGATAAGCCTTGTATCCTTTATAGAATGTTTGAGTGTCTTTCCAGAGCTATGGAAATTGAGCCTTTGATAGAAGTAAATATAGACGACCGACTTCTTGATTTTTTAAAATGGGGGTGTGCCGTAGCAGAGGCTATGGGGTATGGACAGGAGAAATTTTTAGAGGCATATCAGAAAAACCGTACTCGTCTGAACGAGGAGCTTTTGGAAGAAGATGAGGTTGCCGGGGCGGTCATGGATTATCTGGAGGAATCCGGGAATTTTGAAGGGACAATGAGCGAACTAAGCGCAGAATTGTTTGATATGCTCTATGAAAAAGGAATGTATGCCAGCAATAAAATCAAACAGGCGAACCACTTATCAAGGAGATTAAAAGAACTGGAGGCCGGACTGCACAATGTTGGGATTTCCGTGGAGATAGGGAAAAACAACGGAAAACGTTTTGTAAAAATCAGCAGAGAGAATACAGAATAAGACGATAAGGACAGTAAGGACGATAAAAAACAGAAAAAAGGTGGAGAAGTCTGTTGATAAAAAAGCATTACTTAATATATAAAAAATTTTTTTGATAAAAAAACCGTCCTTACCGTCTTTATTGTCCTGCTTAAAAAAAATCATGCCTGTATATTGGAGGAATCTGGAAGATGAATGAGTTAAAACAAGAGGAATGGCTGGAAACGCTTATGTCAATCCTGTCACAGCTTATTGTTGAGTTCTATTTAAAAGAGAAGGAATCGTAATTACATAAGAAAAATACAGACTGGGAGTTTCAGGCTCCCGGTCTGGAAGGATAGATAGAATATATATTATAGATTTGAAATATAAGATAGAAAGGCAGGGACAACAAATGTCTGACACAATGATAAAAAAAGTAGCAATTTATTGTCGTGTATCAAGACAGGAACAGGCAGAGGAAGGGTATTCTCTTGAGGAACAGCAGCGTTTAATCCGTGAATATTGCCAGCAGAAAAATTATGAAGTGGCAATGGTTTATGAAGACGCCGGAATCAGTGGAAAGGATATCCGCCACCGACCGGCCATGCAGCAGCTTTTGGAGGACGCCTCTAAAAAGAAGTTCCATCTGGTCATGAGCTGGAAGATAAACCGAATCAGCCGGAAATTATCGGATGCCATTAAAATTGTAGAAACGTTAGAGAAATATGGAATTGGCTACCAATCTTATTCAGAACCTTTTGAGTCCAGCACGCCAGCCGGGAAAATGCAGTTTCAGATGATGGCGTTGGTTGGTGAATTTGAACGAAACACCATTTTCCAGAATGTTAAAATGGGCATGAGAGCAAAAGCCATGTCCGGGGAATGGTGCGGTGGGATTCCACCATTTGGATATTGCTGGGTGACAATGGAGGGTACGGAAAACCATGGAAGAAGAAAGTCAAGACTGGAGGTGGTGGAACGAGAGGCGGAGGCAGTGCGCCTTATGTTCCAGCTCTATGCCTCCGGAAAGGGATACAAGGCTATTGTGGGACGGATTAACAGGGAAGGCTACCGAACTAAGTTGGATAACGCTTTTTCAGTGGCACAGATAAAATCAATTCTCACAAATCCGGTATATATTGGGAAGGTGCGTTATGACGTAAGGAGAGACTGGAATGAAAAACGAAGGAACAATATCAATCCCAATCCTATTGTTGCAGACGGAAAACATGAAGCAATCATACCGGAGGAGTTATGGGAACAGGTTCAGTTTATGATTTCGCAGAAGAATGGAAAGCCAGCCAGAATCTACGACGGGGAATATCCGCTGACAGGTATTCTAAAATGCCCTCAATGTGGCGCAGGCATGGTGATTTCCAGGACAACGAACCGAAACAAAGACGGCAGCAAACAGAAGCTTACCTATTATGCCTGTGGGAACTGGAAAAATAAAGGAACCACCGTATGCCACAGCAATATGGTCCGGGTAGAAAAAGCGAACACGTTTGTGTACAATCAACTGGATAAACTGTTAAGCGACGAGAAATTCTTTAAAGAGGTTGTGGGAAGAGTTAACCGGGAGCATAGAATCTTAAAGGAAAACGCCATAAAGGAACGGGGAGTCCAGGAAAAGAGCTTGGAAAAAATCAAGGTTCGCCAACAGAGAAACCATGAACTTTACGAAGACAGCGAGATTTCCAGGGAGGAATTTTTAACACGCAGGGAGGAATTAAACCGGCAGCTATGTGAACTTCGTGAAAAACAGACGGAAACATCCATGGTGATTCTGGAAGAAGGGAAAAAAGAAATTCCCAAAGAAACCATCCGGGAGATATTAAAAAATTTCAGCAGGATTTTGTCCAGCGGCATTGACCGTACCATTCGGAAACGTCTGTTACATCTTTTGATTTCAGAGATTACAATCGACCAGTACCGGAACATTGATTCCATTAAATTGAAGCTATCAGATGAGCTGATTCAATTTCTGCAGGGCTATGGCGGCACACCTCCAGACGGTGCGCCGTCTGTTTTTATGTTTCGGGAACTGGGGATTAAGACCATGGATTTGGAGCTTGTGTTATCATAAATAAATTTAATAGAAAGAAGGATGAAAAGGTGATGATAAACAATTTGAACCGGTATATTGCGGCAGAATATGAAAATTTAAAATCGGAGCTGGAGCAGAGGGAGTTTGTGGAAAAAATAAGGTTCCTGATGATGGCAAAGGATAAAGATTTTACAGATTACTATTCCAGCCGAACCCTGACAAAAGAAGAATTTTATTCGGTGGCAGATACACTCTATGCACTGAACAACCTGTGGATGTTGTCAGGATTTATCCGTCAGAACAGACAGGTCTTGTTCCAGGAAGTCCGAAGTAGCATGAACGGCCTGAAAAGTCCTGATTTCACGGAAACGTGCAGATTTGGAAAGGAAACCATGCTGTCAAGAATGTTCCAGGTCATGGAACGATTTCAGTTAAATAACTGTATGGGCGGAGGCCCGTAAGGTGACGAAGGCGGGAAAGCCTGTGGTATTGACCAATAAGGAATACGGCTTGCTGGTATTGTTTATCAGCAACAAAAACATAGCGCTTTTCCGTGAAAATTTATATGAAAAAGTATGGGGAGACGAGTACCTGGCGGACAGCCGGACACTGGATCTGCATGTGCAGAGACTGCGGAGGAAAATGGGCTGGGAGGAGAACCTGGTGGCAGTGTATAAGATCGGCTACCGGCTGGAGATCTGACGATGAAGTTTGTATATAAGATTCTGTTGGGAACAATTATCATTATGGCGGTGGCATTTGGTCTCAGCGGGTATCTGTTCGTGAATTCTGTCTTTCGGACATCGCTGGAGCGGGAGGTTGCGCAGGCGCTGGACGACAGCAATATCCTCCGTTTTGCGTTTGAGACGGCGGCGCTGAATATTCCCACCAAGTACAATGTATTGCAGGATATTGCGGTGGAACAGATCGGGGCAAAACTGGAAAGCAGCGGTCAGGGCTCGGGGCGGTATCTGCGATTGTCCGACGAGGAGAGAAAAGCGCTGTATATGAGTAATGACTTTCCGGAGGATACGGCTCTTTTACAGCAGATCAGGGAAGAGAGCCGGATCTGGCAGGTGATTCCCCGGGGGGAACATTATTATATTCATACGGGAATTGTAATCAATGCGCTGGATCGGAAGCTGTATCTGGAGACGCTGGAGGATGTAACACAGGTATTTGAGGAGAGGAGATCGGGATTTTCCGTGTACAGACGGGTGACTATAGCCATGCTGGTCTGCTGCACGGCGGTGATGTTCCTGATCTGTACCTGGCTGACCAAGCCCATCCGGCTGCTGACCCACGCCACCAGAAGAATGGCGGAAGGGGAGTACAGTTTCCGGGCACAGCAGATCAGCAATGACGAGCTGGGCCAGCTGACACTGGATTTCAATGCCATGGCAAATGTCCTGGAGGGAACGATCGGTGAACTGCAGGAGGAGGTAAGAGCCAGAGAAGACTTTATTGCCGCTTTTGCCCATGAATTGAAGACGCCTTTGACCGCGATTATCGGGTACGCGGATCTGCTGCGTTCCAGAAAGATGGACGAAGAGAAACATTTTCTGTCTGCCAATTATATCTACACGGAAGGGAAGCGTCTGGAAAATATGTCCTTCCGCCTGTTGGATATCATTGTGACAAAGAGGGATGTCATCGAGCGCCAGACTGTGAGGGCAGAAGTTTTATTTGAGTATCTGAAGAGTATGTTTTCCGCCAATACACAGCAGAAGCTGCGGATTGCCTTCGGTTCGGGAACCGTGTATGCGGAGGCGAATCTGCTGAAATCGGTGCTGCTAAATCTGGTGGACAATGCATGCAAGGCTTCCGAAGAGGGCGGGCTGGTGGAGGTATTGGGCAAGCGGGTGGAGAATGCCTATGCCTTTTGCGTGAGAGACCGCGGGGTAGGAATTCCGGAGACGGAACTGAAGAAGGTGACGGAGGCTTTCTATATGGTGGACAAGTCCCGTTCCCGCAGTAAAAACGGTGCGGGGCTGGGGCTGGCTTTGTGCGTGGAGATTCTGCGGCTGCATGACAGTGAACTGGTGATAGAGAGCACGGTTGGCGAGGGAACCTGTATCAGCTTCGTGGTTCCGGATAGGGCGGAAGAGGAGCCGGCAGCGGATACTTTTGTGCCGGAGGACGAGACAGCGGAAGCGGAGCAGGAGGAAGATATGCCCGACGTGTCGGCTCAGGAGGTCGCGGATGAAGAGGAACCCGGAGCGGAGGCAGAGGAGTCGGAAGAAAAAGCGGCTGGAGCGAAGGAAGAGGGGACAGAAGGAGAAGAACCCGAAGCAGAGGAAGAGGCACCAGAATCAGAGGCGACGGGGCCGGAGGACGAGGCGCCTGAAACGGAGGATAAAGAAGGCCGAAAGGAATCGGGTTTGG
>CATLBO010000139.1 GCA_949879025.1 uncultured Hungatella sp.
GCATGGAGCCGGTCTCAATGCGGGTGGTACCGCGGAGCATGATGCACTACACTTATTTGTAGAATATGATGTCCCGTCCCGGAGTATGTAACAGTATTCCGGGACGGGATTTTTTTCTGACGTACATGCCGAAAACTGTCGGCGGCGGTTATGTATGGCTGTATCCGGGCCGGAATGGAAACAGATTACATTCAGGTAAGGAGAGAGTACTATGGAATTTTTAACAGGAGTGAAGGAAAAAGAAACTTTGGATATCCGTCAGATTGCCGGAGGGGACTATGAGGGAAAAAACGTGAAAATAAACGGAGCCATACACAATATCCGGGATATGGGAGATGTGGCTTTCGTGATTTTACGAAAAGCTGACGGACTGGTGCAGTGCGTTTACGAAGAGGGAAAAACCAAGTTTATTTTAAAAGATTTAAAGGAAGAGTCAGCTGTGGAAGTAAGCGGAACAGTGGCCCGGGAGGAACGTGCGCCTCATGGTTTTGAGATTCGCATGGATACAGTCACGGTTTTATCGCAGCCAGACGAGATTCTTCCGATTGCTGTTAATAAATTTAAAATGCACGCTTCCTTAGAAGCACGGCTGGGAATGCGCCCCGTATCTCTGCGCAATGTGCGGGAGCGGGCTAAATTCAGAATTCAGGAAGGAATTGTCCGCGGTTTTCGGGATTTCCTCCACAGCCAGGGATTTACGGAGATTCATACGCCGAAGGTGGTTTCGCGGGGAGCAGAGGGCGGTTCCAATGTGTTTCGGCTGGATTACTTTAATAAACGGGCAGAATTAGGTCAGAGCCCCCAGTTTTACAAACAGACCATGGTAGGTGTTTTTGACAGGGTATTCGAAGTGGCTCCGGTTTTCAGAGCCGAAAAGCACAACACTACCAGACATCTTAATGAGTACATCGGGCTGGATTTTGAGATGGGGTATATTGACGGATTTGAGGATATTATGGCCATGGAAACGGGATTTCTGCAGTATACCATGGAACTTTTGGGAAGGGAGTATAAAAAGGAACTGGATATGCTGGAAACGGCCCTTCCGGATACAGGCAGAATTCCTGCGGTGCGCTTCGACAAAGCAAAAGAATTGGTGGCGGAGAAATACAACAGGAGAATTAAGAATCCTTATGATTTGGAGCCAGAAGAGGAACTGCTTATTGGAAGATATTTTAAGGAGGAGTATGGAAGCGACTTTGTGTTTGTGACCCATTACCCCAGCAGAAAACGTCCCTTTTACGCCATGGACGACCCGACAGACCAACGGTTTACCTTAAGCTTTGACCTGCTGTTTAAAGGGCTTGAGGTGACTACTGGGGGACAGAGAATCCATGACTATCAGGAGATACTGGCAAAGATGGAGAAACGGCATATGCAACCAGAAGATATTGCGACTTATCTGATGATATTCAAGTACGGAATGCCGCCTCACGGAGGTCTGGGAATCGGCCTGGAGCGGTTGACCATGAGGCTTCTGGACGAACAGAACGTGAGGGAGACATCCCTGTTTCCCAGAGATGTGAATCGGTTGGAACCATAGAAACCATAAAGTGTGCAGATTAGGAGGGAGCAGGATCATGGCAAACATGATTAGTGAAGAAATAATAGACTATGTAGGTATTCTGGCTAAACTGGAGCTTTCCCAGGCAGAAAAAGAGGAAGCCAAAAAGGATATGGGGCGGATGCTGGATTACATTGATAAACTGAATGAATTGGATACCAGCAGCACAGAGCCTATGTCCCATATATTTTCCATGAATAATGTATTTCGTGAGGACATAGTTACCAATGGCGACAACAGGGATGATATTCTGAAAAATGCGCCGGAACAAAAAGAGGGGGCTTTCAAGGTTCCAAAAACTGTGGAATAGGACAAAGCGGCGCCGCCAGACAGGCGGATAATCAGAGAATATAAAAAGCGCCGTGACGCCGGGAAGGAGCAGCAAAAAATGAGTATATTAGAATTGACAGCCCTGGAATTGGGCAGAAAAATAAAATCCGGGGAAGTGGCGGTTTTAGAAGCTGTAAAAGCATCCCTGGACCAAATCCGGAAGAAGGAACCTGCCATCCATGCTTATGTGACCGTGGATGAGCAGAGGGCTGTAAAGGCAGCCGAAACAGTTCAGAAAATGATAGACAACAAGATGCTGACAGGCCCTTTAGCAGGAGTGCCTGTGGCTGTAAAAGATAATCTGTGCACGAAAGATTTGCTGACTACCTGTAGTTCCAATATTTTATATAATTTTGTTCCTGGTTATACTGCGGAAGCGGTTTCAAACCTGGAAAAAGCAGGGGCTGTGATTTTAGGAAAAACCAACATGGACGAATTTGCCATGGGAAGCACGACAGAAACATCAGCCTTTGGGGTTACCAGAAATCCCTGGAATCCGGATCATGTGCCAGGCGGCTCTTCAGGCGGCTCTTGTGCGGCAGTAGCTTCCAATGAATGTTTTTATGCATTGGGTTCTGATACGGGAGGATCCATCCGCCAGCCAAGTTCTTTCTGCGGTGTCACGGGAATAAAGCCTACCTATGGCACAGTGTCCCGTTACGGACTAATAGCCTATGGCTCTTCTTTGGATCAAGTAGGGCCTATAGGCAAGAACGTGTCTGACTGTGCAGCTGTTTTGGAGGTGATCTCTTCCTATGATAAAAAGGACAGCACCTCTGTTCCCAGAAAGGATCTGGATTTTACCAGTGCGCTGGTAAATGACGTAAAGGGATTAAGAATCGGAATTCCCAGGGATTATCTGGGGGAAGGCCTGGATGATGAAGTGAGACAGGCGGTTCTGGATGGCGCACAGACGCTGAAAGAGCGGGGAGCCGTGGTGGAGGAGTTTGATTTAAGCCTGGTGGAATATGCGATTCCTGCATATTATGTGATTGCATCGGCAGAAGCCAGCTCCAATCTTTCCAGATTTGACGGCGTAAAATATGGCCTTCGGGCAAAGGAGTATGAAGGACTTCATCAGATGTATAAAAAGAGCCGGTCAGAGGGATTCGGGCCGGAGGTGAAACGGCGGATTATGCTGGGGGCTTTTGTGCTCAGCTCCGGCTATTATGATGCTTATTATCTGAAAGCCTTAAGGACAAAAGCACTGATAAAACAGGCATTTGACAAAGCCTTTGCAGAGTATGATGTGATTCTGGGGCCTGCGGCGCCTACTACTGCTCCCAGGCTGGGAGAATCCCTGAAGGACCCGCTGAAAATGTATCTGGGAGATATCTATACGATTTCCGTGAATCTGGCCGGCCTTCCGGCTATGACCGTACCCTGCGGGACGGATAAAAGAGGCCTTCCTATTGGACTGCAGCTTATAGGTGACTGCTTCCAGGAAAAGAAGATTATCCGTGCCGGCTATACATTTGAACAGACCAGGGAGGGAAAATAAATGAGCAGACAGTATGAAACCGTGATCGGACTTGAGGTTCATGTGGAATTGGCCACCAAGACAAAGATTTTCTGCGGCTGTTCTACAGAGTTCGGGGGAGCGCCAAATACCCATACCTGTCCGGTGTGTACCGGAATGCCTGGTTCCCTGCCTGTTTTGAACAGACAGGTGGTGGAATATGCCTTGGCTGTGGGATTGGCAGCTAACTGCCAGATTAACCAGTACTGCAAATTTGACAGGAAAAATTATTTTTATCCTGACAACCCACAGAACTATCAGATTTCTCAGCTGTATCTGCCAATCTGCCATGACGGATGGGTGGAGATTGAAACAGCCGGGGGAAAGAAAAAAATCGGAATACACGAGATCCATATGGAGGAAGATGCAGGGAAGCTGATTCATGATGAATGGGAGAACTGTTCCCTGGTAGACTTTAACCGAAGCGGCGTGCCTTTGATTGAGATTGTGTCAGAACCGGATATGAGAACCGCAGACGAGGTGATTGCATATTTGGAGAAGCTGAGGATGATGATTCAGTATCTGGGTGCTTCTGACTGCAAACTGCAGGAAGGCTCCATGAGGGCTGATGTGAACCTTTCGGTCCGTGAAGCGGGAAGCCCTCAGTTTGGCACCAGGACAGAGATGAAGAATTTAAACTCTTTTAAGGCTATTGCCAGAGCCATAGAAGGCGAACGGAAGAGACAGATTGAGCTGATTGAGGAGGGAAAAAAAGTTATACAGGAAACGAGACGCTGGGATGACAATAAGGAATTTTCTTATGCCATGCGTTCAAAAGAGGATGCCCAGGACTATCGGTATTTTCCCGATCCGGATTTGACGCCAGTGGTAATCAGCGATGAGTGGTTAGAAGAAATCCGAAACAGGCAGCCAGAACTTCAGCCGGAGAAGCTGAAACGGTATCAGGAGGAGTTTAAACTGCCGGAGTATGATGCAAAGATACTGACATCTTCAAAGCATATGGCAGATATGTTTGAGGAGACAATTGCCATATGCGGGAAGCCTAAGGAGGTATCTAACTGGATGATGGTGGAAGCTATGCGCCTTTTGAAAGAGCATGAGCAGGACCCGGAAAATATGGCTTTCAGTCCAGGAAATCTGGCCAAACTTATTGATTTGGTGGATAAAGGAATCATTAACCGGACAGTAGCCAAAACCGTATTTGAGGAAATATTTGCCAGAGATGCAGATCCGGAAGCCTATGTGGAAGAAAAAGGACTGAAGATAGTAAATGATGAAGAAGCTTTGAGAAAGACCGTTATGCAGGTTCTGGAGGCGAATCCTCAATCTGTGGCAGACTATCGGGGCGGGAAAGAGAAGGCTATGGGCTTCCTTGTGGGGCAGACCATGCGGGCCATGAAGGGAAAGGCGGACCCGGCTATGGTCAATAAGATTGTAAAAGAACTCTTGACGAAAATGATTTAATAAGGTAAAGTACTAGAATCGGCATGATTTCGGTTTAGCTGGGACATCAGACAATTTTGTAAAAAACAGGCGCAGCTGAAAGTGGGACGATGGGTACGCAGGCCGGCAAGACAAAAAGACGAGGAGGAAAAAATGAAACCATATGCAGAGATGACAAGGGAAGAACTGCAGGCTTTAAGGAAAGAACTGGCAGGGAAATACAGAGAATTTCAGGGACGCGATTTGAAACTGGATATGTCCAGAGGAAAACCTAGCGTAGATCAGCTGGATTTATCCATGGGCATGATGGATGTTTTAAGCAGCGACGATGACCTGACTTGTGATGACGGAACCGACTGCCGTAACTATGGTGTCCTGGACGGTATCAGCGAAGCGAAAGAACTGCTGGCGGATATGATGGAAGTTCATTCGGATCAGATTATAATCTATGGAAACTCCAGTCTCAACGTGATGTATGATACGATCTCACGTTCCATGACTCATGGTGTTATGGGAAATACTCCATGGTGCCAGCTGGATAAAGTAAAATTCCTCTGTCCTGTACCTGGATATGACCGCCATTTTGCAATTACGGAATATTTCGGCATTGAGATGATCAATGTGCCTATGCTGCCTACAGGACCAGATATGGATATGATAGATGAACTGGTGGCAAAGGATGAATCCATAAAAGGAGTATGGTGCGTACCCAAATATTCCAATCCCCAGGGGATTTCCTATTCGGATGATACAGTCCGCCGGTTCGCACGTCTGAAACCGGCAGCTAAGGACTTCAGGATTTACTGGGATAATGCCTATACGATTCACCATCTGTATGACTGGGAGCAGGATCATATACTTGAGATTTTGGCGGCTTGTAAAAGAGCCGGAAATCCTGATTTAGCCTATAAATTTGCATCTACTTCAAAAATCAGCTTCCCAGGTTCCGGCATTGCTGCTATTGCGGCGTCCCAGAACAATCTGGTGGATATTAAAAAGCAGCTGAGGATTCAGACCATAGGACATGACAAAGTGAACCAATTAAGGCATGTGCGGTTTTTTGGCGACATTCACGGAATGATGGTGCATATGAAGTACCACGCAGATATTTTAAGACCTAAGTTTGAGGCAGTGAACGATATTTTGAAACGGGAACTGGATGGCCTTGGAATCGGCACATGGACAACGCCAAGGGGAGGATATTTTATGGCATTTGACTCCCTGGACGGGTGCGCCAAGTCCATTGTATCCAAATGTAAAAAGGCCGGACTCATTATGACGCAGGCTGGGGCCACCTTCCCATACGGGAAAGACCCTCATGACAGCAACATAAGGATTGCGCCGTCATATCCGCCTCTGGACGATCTGCGGATCGCCATGGAACTGTTTGCCCTTTGTGTGAAGCTGGTCAGCGTGGATAAGCTTTTAAAGGAGATGCCGGAACAGGGGAAAACGGCAGAGAGCAAACCCATAGATGATAATAAGCAGTAAAAATAAAACAGGGGGCTGTCGGGAAAAATAGATAGCCCCCTGTTTTTTCCTATTCAAAGAAGAGAACGTTGTCTACAATATCTGTTCTGTACGCATCGGTATAAACCTGCGGATTATGGTAATTAGCCTTCTATACCCTGTTATTGGAAAAGGGAATTTCCCAAAAGCAGTACTAGGTTTCTTTTGCTGTGGGAACAAGAACAGGGGTATGTGCAATAATAAAAATGATCAGCATCAGCATATTATAAGGCGAAACAATATAATAATTTTCAAATGTGCCGGCAGCAAGCATTCCATAAATAGAAGCAATGCATACAGCCTTTACAGGGGCAGAGGAAGATGTAAATACTTCCTGTATGCGTTTATACAGGAAATAAAGGACAATTAAAAAAACCGGAAGCCCATGGATAAACAAGATATCTAAAAGCGCATGGTGAACCTCCTTAATATACAAATCCGGAGCCATTACATCAAGATTTGAACCAAGCCCGGTAATTGGATGCTCAAGAAAGATCTGCGAAAATTGATACCAAATAATATCTCTCCCGCTGGCAACTCTTTTTCCTAAAACATATACGCCGTCAACGGTACCGCTTTTCCATAAAAGTACACATATAACAGGCGTGAGGAGACTGGCTCCCATAACAAATGGAATGGTGTAGTTCTTTTTAGGGAGGATATAGTATGTACCAGCCCATGCAATAACTGCAAGCAGCACGCCCCGGCAATTAAAAGACAGAATACGTGCCCCTATAATACAAACCAAAAATAAAATGGCAGCGGGAAAAAGCCATTTTGGCATTTGGAAAGGGGATAAATAGTATATCAGGAAGGATGCAAACACGCAGAAGCTGGTCAAAACAATAAGGGAGGAACCATTTGGGTTTGCAAGGTAATATCCATATGATTCTTTATTAATAAATAACCAGTAAAACAGAATCAGGAATGAGGCAAAGGCAATAGTGCCCATCTGAATTCTGTCAAAACATACCTTATTTGCCAGGTAAAGTATAAGGAGAAAATCGGCGATGGTAAAAAAGGCGCCGATATTGGACTTAATAAGGATTATATTGATTCCACCAAGGAGGATTCCGCCGCACATAAGAAAAAATTCTGTTTCTTTATTCTGGAAACAGTCTTTCAGTGAAACGTGATTTAGAAATAAAATCCCCAGTGAAACGAAAATAAAAGGGGGAGCAATGTAAGTAAATTTCTCCCATAAACTTAAAGTAGTCATGGTCGTAAAAACAAAGAAAAGAAAAATTATAATAGCAAACCAGTCCACAAATTGGTGAATTTTTTGATGATTCATAAAAACCTCCGTTTAATTATGATTAACACTCTATAATTTACCGATAATCCGCAGCATATATGCCCCAGGAAAGGCGGCCAGGATTTCAGCTTTATGTGCAGGAATCTGCAGCATAGGATTTTGCTTCAGCTTCCAGCAGAAACAGATGGCATGAGAAATGTACTTATACCGAAGCACTGAAAATTTTGAATTCTCAATTTTCTGCCGGTAATACAGCAGCCACCCTTTTGGATTATTTTCCCGGAGGGCTTCGATGGAGCGGGATAAACCGTCATCCAGGTATTCGCAAATAGCCAGTATTTTAGGAAATACAGAAAGAGGGCAGCACTGATCTATCCGGTCATAGGAAACTGCTTCGGGAATAAAGTTCTCGCCCTCAAAAGAGGGGAAGGGATATTGAGCCAGAAGCTCTGTCCGGTGTATTAAGGCAGTATCTCCTGTAAAT
>CATLBO010000140.1 GCA_949879025.1 uncultured Hungatella sp.
AGATTAATGCCGCGGATATCCGGGAGGTGCTGCATGATGAAAATGACAGGTAAAGCCTTTGCCAAAAAACTGTTTGGGGCAAAATATGAACGGCTCTCCCGGACACTTTTGATGGATGTGCTCATATTTTGGGGGCTGTATATCGCAGGTTTTCAGGTGCAGGTTGCAGCCTCTGTGCGAATCCTGATGATAAGCGCCTTTACAGCCGGGGTGATGTGGCAGGCCCTTTCTTCCAGAGATAATGCTGTGGAGCTGAAACATATGCTGATGCTGCCGCAGCACCCCCAGGAGTTTGTATTCTCCTATGTGTCGGCGCTGGGAGCCTATACGGTCCTTACAAAGACAGGGCTGCTTTTGGCGGTCCTGCTGGCCGTTTCTGCATGGAAGCCCATAGAGATGATAGGAATGGCCACCAGTATGCTTCATGCGGTCCTTATGGCTGCCGCAGCCTATTCCCTGAGGAAATATTGGTATGCGGGCGGGCTTTGGGCCGCTGCCATAGTGTCTGCCATTCTGTTTTTAAGAAGCGAGCTTTTGCTTGGCTTGTTGCTGCGTGCGAATAGGTTCATTGCTATCCTGATTTTGCGGAAGGCAGACGGATACGCTTTTTATCAGGGGGAGCGTGAGAAACATCCTCCGGGTATCCCTATAGGCGCAAAAAGCAGCGCAGAAGCAAAGAAAAGCCATGTTATTAAGCAACGGAAGAGGGGTTCCTTATGGAGGTACTTTTTCCGGTATCTGAGCTGCCACAAGAATTATCTGGTCAATACTGCTGTGATGTGGTGCGTAGCCATTGTAATGCCGTACTTTTTAAGAGAAATGGCCGGGCTGTTTGTTTTCCCGGTGGGGTTTGCGATACTATCCTTAAATACCCCTATTTGCATCCTGCTGTCCTGTGACCGTGACCTGGAGCAGGCAGTCCGTTTCCTGCCCGGGCAGAAACGGCGCTTTTGCATCCCATACTGCCTGTTTATCTTTTCCTGTAATATGGCGGCGGACGTGATATTCCTCTTAAGCTGGCAGATACAAAACGGCGGTATCAATGTCGTGATGATTGCCGGGGCTGTTTTCTTTGCCCTGCAGAGTGCGGCGCTGTCTGTGCTCCTGGAATGGTTTTATCCCATCCGTGGCTGGAAGATTGAAAGCGACCTGTGGCATCATCCACGGAAATATGTGGTTCCGGTGGTGATGCTGCTGCTTGCGGGAAGCGTCTCGGCCTGGCCGGTACTGTTGTATGTCCTGCTGGCCCTGCTGGCTGTGGAAATTGTTATTTTGCTTTTTATACCCAAAGGGCGTTCGTGAATGTAGGTCTGTGAAAAGTTATTTTCCGATGGTTTTGATCTGGTATTGCTCGACTTAATGATACCGAAAAAAATGGCATGGAGGTTATGGGAAAAATCAGGGCATCCAGTACGCTTCCCATTATCATCGTATCGGCAAAAGATAAAAGCCGAATCTTAGAAGACATGCAAAAAGCTGCGTACCTGTTTTTGGATAAAATGTGCCTGAGCAATTTTGAGATAATGGACGACTCTAAAATCCGTATTTATGAGGTTTTAGCTTCAACACAGAACATTTCCAGGAATTTCCTGAAGCTGACAGGAGAGGAGGAAAACCATGTTAAAGTGGATTAAACTTGAGTGGATGAAAAACAATAATATTTTTCTTTGATATTGAGTGATTTTTAATATTATTTTTTCCTGTTTCGCACGATTTTATTGATTTTTTAATAAAAATCGCATATAATTAGAATAACCTAAATAAAAGGAGGATTTATCCATGGTTGTTACAGCGACAGAATTCAAATCTAATTTCGGAAAGTACCTTGAATTAATTGCCGAGGAAGATATCTTTATTACTCGTAATGGAAAAACAGTTGCCAAAGTTGTAAATCCTCAAATTTCTGCGGTGGATTCCTTGCGCGGAATGCTTAGTGGTATTTCTTCTGATATAGATATGGATTCTTTGCGAGAGGAGCGTCTGTTAAAATATGAAAATAATGTGTGATACGAACGTAATCATTGATGTATTATTGGAAAGAGAACCTTTTATAGAGGATTCTTATAAAGTTCTGAAGCTTTGTGAAGAACACAAAATCGACGGTTTTGTATCAGCATCTTCTGTTACCGACATCTTCTATCTTGTAAGAAAATATACCCATAGCGCTGATATGGCATATAAGGCAGTCGGTAAACTTTTGGAGATTGCCAAAGTATGCAGTGTTACTAACAATGATATTCTTATTGCATTTCAGAAAAGAGCAAAGGATTTCGAGGATTGTCTTGTTGCTACTTGCGCCAAATCTATACATTGTGATTATATTGTCACCCGTAACCAAAGAGATTTTGAAAGCTTTGGTATTCCTGCGCTTACCCCAACGGAAATCCTTTTGAACATCATGTAATATATATTTCCAGAAAGCTTTTCTATCGGTTCGGTTATAGACTGGGATTATGGCTGACACAATCCGGTGCCCGCTAATTCTATGGACAATATCATAAATTTTAAACATAATTTTGAAGTTTTCTCCTTATCCAGTTTCATTCATAGGCCAATGTAGGCGATTTTACTTTGGCAGGTAATGTGGCGTTTCCGCTTGTGCGAACGGCGATATCGTCTGGATTTGCATTATTGCCAATCTAATCCAGGCAGGAATCCGGCTGGCGGCCTTTTGTTTTTTTGGTTACTGAAAATCTATTTGATGTGCAGTATAGATTATAAAAGGATACACATGGAAATGAAAAATAAAAAGAAGAGATTATATACGATACTCAATTTATTTTTTACAGGAATTTTTGCTTTGTATTGGTTGGAAGAATTAAATAGGTAAAGCCCTGATATCCGCATCAAACCGTGGAGCATCAGGGCTTTCATTCATGCTTTCTGGACAGGCTGCCCAATATTCAATTTTATGTTCACATATGTTGTGAGGGGAAAATGGTTTTTCCTGCTATCGCCTCTTTCCATTTAAAATCTTATATTACTATAAAATGCCTGCTTGTCTGGATGAATCAGCCTGACAATTGCGCAGGCGGCGATGATAAGGATCATGCCGCCGAAAATGACAGCCTTTTTTCTCTTCGTATCCGCAGCTCACGCAACCTGGTGCTTCTTAAAGCCCAGCCCTGCAAGGGGCAGCATAACCGCAGTCATGATTGCATACAGGATGGCCCGCATGGAAAGGGCGTCAAGAACAAGCCCGCCGACTTGGTAGGAAACATACTTACCGATTTCCGGCATGAGGCAGCGGTACGGCAGCAGGAACAAAGTCAGGTTGTACGCCCCGGTTGTTCCATTGGGGGAGAGGAACAGTGGGATAAAAAGCACGGGTACGAGTACGACCAGCACGAGGTAAGGGCTTTTCATTTTGGCAGACAGCAGCAGCGTCAGACATATCATGGCAAGTAGTACCAGATAAATAACGCCGAGGTTGAGCAGGGTCGCCTGCAGGAAGGTGAACGGGTATGGGATTGTGAGGCCAGAAACCTGCAAAGGCAGGTTCCATCCATCTGCCCCGAAAGCCGCAAGGGGCAGAGCGAAAGCGACGATAACATGCAGTGTAAATGCAAGGACGCCAAACAGCATAGATGAGATTATTTTTGCCGTTACCAGTTTGGTTTTGCCATATTTGCCGGACAGGATGACGGCGTCCGTGCCGGCCTGGTATTCACCGGAAAAGACAGGCGCGATCACAATGCAGACAGCCAATAGGGCGAACATCAGCAGCTCAAAGCTGCTCATAATGATTTCCCAGCCTTCGTGGTATCCGTATTGCAGGGGCGTTTCCACCTTACTGCTCATATTGTTCCAGTAATCTTTCTGCTGGGATGAAAGCTCCCTTGCCGGTGTGTTCAGGAGTGATTTTACCTTTTCATTCCTTGCCTGATAAAACTTAGCCCCGTTTGCCAGATCCAGATCGGGCAGTTTATTGAAACCGGAATTTTCGCCGGGGGAATCGTATGCGGAGGCGATCATGCTAAGCTGTTTTTCCCTGGGAGCTACAAAATTCCAGTATGCGTCGCCGATTAGGAACTTTTCGCTTCCGTCATAACCTACATTGTTGGGATTCTCAAAGAGCTTTTGATATTCTGTGATTGTTTTTTCTACATATTCGTCCGTAATCGGGACGGATATATCTTGATACTGGTCTTTTGTATAAGCAATGCCCTCGGAACCTTTGATTACACCATCCTGGTTATAGGTCTGGTACTGCAGGATGGGCAGCCCGAACAGGAATGCCGTTAATAACAGGCTCAGTGCCATAACGATAATGGTGGATTTTTTTCGCAGGATTTTTAAAAATTCATATTTCATCAACATAATCATTGCTCCTTTCATAAGGTAACGGCACGCGCCGCTTCGCGCCACCTGCCAAGTCGTCGGAAGGCATTAATAGAAATGCTTCGCATTTGCCTTCCTCCTGTGCGCCTTCTCCGAAATGGTATAGGAACAGATCCTCTAAGCTTGGCTCTACAGTGACTGCATCTATGGTCGGCGCTGTATCGCTCACAATACGCAGCCGGGCCATATTGTTTTCGTGGTGCAGGTTTACAACAGAAAAATCCCGGCTATATTCCCCAACTTCCCGGTTATCAATCAAGATTTCCCAGACTTTCCCTTTGATATGGTCTGTAACCGTTTCCATGGGTTCGCCAAGAAGGAATTGCCCGCTTTTCATCATCAAAATGTAGTCGGCGATATAGGAAACATCCGATACGATATGTGTGGACAGGATCACAATTTTCTCTTTTGCAAAATCGGATATGAGGTTGCGGAAACGGACCCGCTCCTTGGGATCAAGCCCGGCAGTTGGCTCATCCAGTATCAGGACCTGGGGATGGTTCAATTCCGCCTGGGCGATTCCCAGCCGCTGCTTCATACCGCCGGAATAGGATTTGACTTTTTTGTTTGCCACATCCTGCAGGTTTACCATATGAAGCAGATGCTCTGTCCTTTGTTTCGCCGTTTTGGCGTCAAGCCCTTTTACCGCCGCCATATACAGCATAAATTCACGGGCGGTAAAATCTGGATAAAAGCCGAAATCCTGCGGCATGTATCCAAGGTGGGAGTAGTAGCGCTCGCCCAGTTCCTCAATGCTTTTGCCGTTTAAGCGGATGCTGCCAAAAGAGGGCTTTAAAACGCCGCATATCATCCTCATAAGTGTTGTTTTACCGGCGCCGTTTGCCCCTAGCAGGCCGTATACTCCGGGTGAAAGGCTTGCATTTACATGATTTACGGCACATTTTGTTCCGTACTGCTTACATAAGTTTTTTAATTGTAACTGCATATAATAATCCTCCTGATATATTTTACATAGGCAATCGGGCAGGGGAGGCTTCCTTCCCTGCTCGACGCGCCGAGTGCGGTCATGTTGTGACATTTTCCCTTTGCACGAGTGCGCATAATTATTTTTATCTATAAAATAAAAATAAGGCGGCCTATGCTTCATAGCATAAACCACCTATCTTAGCTTGGGCTTTTCCCTATCTTAA
Source organism: uncultured Hungatella sp. (assembly GCA_949879025.1). GTDB lineage: Bacteria > Bacillota > Clostridia > Lachnospirales > Lachnospiraceae > UBA3402. The sequence goes on from CATLBO010000140.1 coordinate 5,493, forward strand.
TTTCATCTTAATTTGCAGCTTCTTAGTTTTTACATGGGACATGGACGGCAAATTCTGTTCCAATACCCTGCTGGCTTTTTACTGTGATTTCACCGCCGTGAAGCGTTACAATTTGGTTCGCTATGGCAAGCCCCAGTCCGCTGCCTTCCGGCTTTTCCTTTGTGTTTGTCCCTCTGTAATACCGCTCAAACAGCCTTGACTGTTCTGATTCGCTCAGCCCATCTCCGTTATCACGGACAGACAGCAGAATGCGGCCGTTTTTGTCCGTGTCAAGTGTAACGCTTACTGTTGTTTTAGCAGGGTTATGTGTGAGGGCGTTCAGAATCAGATTTGTAACGGCGCGCCGAAATAGGGCAGAATCAATATCAGCATACAATTCCGGCACATTACTCTCAAATGCAATATCCCGGTCTGAAAAAGCAGGGTCATTGACAATATCAATTACCCATTCTTTGACACAGCGTGTGATACGGATTTTTTGAGGGTTGTACGGTATAGCACCGGAATCAAGCTGATAGGCCAGCTTCAAATCATTGATCAGGTTTTCGGTATAGTTAATATTCTTCAGGATGATAGAGCCATATTCTTGAACGGTCTGTTTCTCCTTATCCGAACTGTCTGCCAGCAGTTCTGCATAGCCTTTGATGGGGGACAGGGGCGTTTTCAGGTCATGGGTAATATTTGAAATCCATTCCCGTCGCATGGTTTCTGTTTCTTGGCTTATTTGGTCGGCGCGGCGTATGTCCCTGTCCATTTTGTTCAGGGCGCTGTAGATTTTGCCAAACATCCCGTTTTCCTGCAATGGGCGGTAGGCGCGGAGGGAAATGTTTTTGATGCCCTTTGTAATGCCTGACAATTTTCGTGAAAGCCAGAAACCATAAATAAGCACGATCATGATCAGGGCGCCCAAAGCGGCAAAAATGATTCCCCTTGCTGCAGGGGAAAGCCTTGAAACCCTGCTGCCGTTGTAATGCAGCATATATTTCCCGATATCATAAGGAAAACCTATGACATAGCTGCAGGCTTCTTCGGAGCACTGCAGACTGTTTACAAATACCGTATATCCGTTTTGATAGTCACTGGCGCTAAGAGCCAGCAGCTCGGAAGCGGAATATTTTTCAGGGTAGCCGGCAGGTTTGTTGTAGGAGAAAATCTCCTGCCCGGATTCATCCAAAAATTGAATCCACAGGCCATATTGGTCTAATCGGTCAAGGCCGATCTGTTCTATAGAGAGTTCTCCGTCCTCATAGGTTGTCCAGGAAGAAAAATTGTTTGTAAAGGTCTGCGGCCAATGGGCGAGGCTCATTCCTTCCGGTTCTGGGATTGAGAACATATAATAGAACAGGCCGGTTGCCGTGGCAATGCCGGCCAATAATGTCATGGAGAGGAGCAGGGCCATCCGGAAGAAAGGGTTGGAATTCTTTTTACTTTTCATAAGGATTTACCAGCTTATAGCCTAAGCCTTTCATAGTGATAAGATACCTGGGCGCGGTAGGGTCGTCTTCCATTTTCTTGCGCAGGTGCCGGATATGGACCATGACCGTATTATCGCAGCCGAAGCTGTCCTCGTTCCAGACCGCTTCATATAAGCGCTCGCGGCTGATCACCCGTCCTTTATTTTCCGCTAAGTATTGCAATATCTCAAACTCCCTGGCAGTCAGCTCCAGATCCCTGCCGTCTTTTGTTGCTCTGCACCCATCTATATCAATCGTCAAGGTCCCGATTTCTATTGTCTGGCTGGCGCAGGGGCTTTGCCTGTATTCCATGCGGCGTAGCTGCGCTTTCACCCTGTAAGCAATTTCCTTAGGACCAAAAGGCTTGGTAACATAATCGTCGCCGCCGACAGCCAGGCCAAGGATTTTATCTAATTCATCATTTTTGGAGGAAAGGAACAGGATGGGGCAATGGGAGAACTGCCGGATCTGCCTGCACACTTCGTAGCCGTCGATATCCGGCAGCATAACATCTAAGATCATCACATCCGGTTGTATTTCTTTGCAGGCATTTACCGCCTTTCTGCCTGTGTCGATTTTTATGACAGTAGGAAAGCCCTCAATATTTAGGGCCTTTTCAAGCAGGTCCAGAATATCCGGTTCATCATCCACGGCCATAATTTTATATTTATTCATCGCGAGTAATCTCCTTTGGTCTGTTTTCTTTGCTTTTTACGCTTTTCAATCTTCCGTCTGCAGGCTTTTTGGCGCTTTTTGGAATCAGCCAGGTGTTCCCCATTTTGACGGCGCCGCCGATCCGCCCGGCATTGCAATATTGTAATACACGCCTGTCCGATATGCCCCATATACTGGCGGCTTCTTTGGTTGTCATGTAATCCATACCTTGCCTCCGAAGTAAATATGATATGCTTATTATATTTCGTTTGTCCGAAGAATACAAGTGGATTATAAAAACCTGTATAGGGCAATATTGGATGATTGTTTGTTACTGTTCACACAGGACTTTGCATTTACTGCAAAGTCCGTAAGAAAATGATTCAGGTATGAGCAAATCCCATTCGCGAAGCGAATTTTACATGGATTTGCGAATGTTACTGTGAACGGAG
>CATLBO010000141.1 GCA_949879025.1 uncultured Hungatella sp.
GCCAGCTCCTCAAAATTGTTTTCCTTGCTCAGATGGCCCAGAAGAATGTGCTTCATGTTGTCGTGAAGTATGTAATTTAAAAGCCGTCCTGCATTGTCATTGGACAGGTGGCCAAAATCACCTAAAATCCTTTGTTTCAGATAGTACGGATAGGGTCCTGTTTCCAGCATGCGCACATCATGGTTCGACTCCAGAAGAAGCGCATCCAGCCCCTGAAGATGTTCAATAATATACTGGTCAAAGTGCCCCATGTCCGTGGCTACTGCTGCCGTCTTGCGGCCGCTGCGGATGCGGTATGCCACCGGGTTGGCGGCGTCATGGTCAATGCGGAAAGGCTTTATCTCCATATCTCCCACCTGTACTTCTGCGTCCGGCAGGATGGGCCTGAAAAGTTCCTCCGGGTATTCTCCCAGATATTTCATCTCTCCGATTTCTTTCAGCGTTTCTTTTGTGGCATAAATCGGAACGCCGTGTTTTCTTGCCAGCACTCCAAGCCCTTTTACATGGTCTGAGTGTTCATGGGTAATAAACACTCCGTCCAGCTCGCTGCCTTTGACTCCGATATCATTTAATCCCTGCTCAATCCTTTTGTTGCTGATGCCTGCGTCAATAAGGATATGGGCGCTTTCTGTGCCTGCATAGATGCAGTTGCCGCTGCTGCCGCTGGCAATGCTTACTAATCTCATGATCTGTTCTTCCTTTTCCATACTTTTGGTACAGGGGGTTCCCACCGGCCTGTTTTTCCGGCGCCGCTTAAAACCTGCTGCCTTTAAGCCCTGTATTTACCTGGAGGAAATGCCTCTGCCAAAATGCGGCTGCAGTTTTCTGTCAATCTGCCCCCTCACCGTGTCCAAAGAGCCGTTATTGTCAAGAATAAAATCCGCATGTCTGCGGTACTCTTCCTCTGACGGCTGCCCCTGCATCATCAGGCAGCATTTTTCCCTGGTATATCCCCGGCTTTTCATCAGCCTGTGTATCCGTGTCTCTCTCGCTGTATAATCATACCACAATTCATGGAAAATGTCATCTGGATTTTCCAGCAGAAGGGCGGATTCCGCCACAAGGATGGAAAAGCCGCCCTTCCCTGCCTGCTGTTTTACATAATCCCACACCAGGGGATGTATCAGACTATTGATCTTCTGCCTGGTTTCCTGGTTCCCAAACACCATGTGGGTAAGCAGATCCTTCCTGAGATTTCCGTCCTCACTGATAATTCCGTCTCCGAATGCTTCTGCCAGGGCAGCAAAGCCTGGCTGCCCTGGTTCTTCCAATTTCTTTGCAACTGCATCCGTTTCAATGATCACAGCCCCATACTCTTGTTTCAGCAATTCTAAAATACGGCTTTTTCCGGAACCTATGCCTCCGGTTAAACCGATTGTAAACTTTTCTTTCATCTTGTTTCAGCTTTTCCGGCATATGCTTAAAGACTATTTGGCATCATACCAGCTTTCTCCCTGGCAGGCCTCCACTTCCAAAGCCACCTGCAGTTCTGCCGCCCCTCTCATTTTTGTTTCCAATATATCCTTTACCTGTTTAAGCTCTGGCTTCCATGTCTCCACCAAAAGCTCGTCATGAACCTGCAGCACGATTCTGGACTTCAGTCCTTTTCTCCTAAGTTCCCGGTCAACCTCTATCATGGCGATTTTCATAATATCTGCCGCCGTCCCCTGAATGGGAGAGTTCATAGCTACCCGCTCCCCGAAAGAGCGCTGCATGAAATTCCCTGATTTCAGCTCCGGAATCGGCCTGCGCCGTTTGAACATAGTCTCCACATACCCGTTTTTCTTTCCGTCTTCCACCTGTTTATCCAGAAATGCCTTTACCGCCGGATATGTCTCAAAATACTTGTCAATGTAATCCACAGCCTCTTTGCGGCTGATGCTTAAATCCTCGCTTAGGCCAAAAGCGCTGATCCCGTAGACAATGCCGAAATTTACTGCCTTTGCATTGCGCCGCTGAAGAGGCGTTACCTTATCCAGGGGAATGTGGAACACCTGGGAAGCCGTAATGGCATGTATGTCCTGGGCCTGCCTGTAAGCATCAATCAGCCTTTCATCTCCTGACATATGGGCCAGCACCCTCAGCTCAATCTGGGAATAATCCGCATCCACAAACGTATATCCATCTTCCGGCACAAAAATCTTGCGTATCTGCCGCCCCAATTCCATACGCACCGGAATGTTCTGCAGGTTAGGCTCTGTGCTGCTGATGCGTCCTGTGGCTGTAATGGTCTGGTTAAAGGTACCGTGTATCCTTCCGTCGTCCCGGATAAACCCATAAAGCCCTTCTGCATAGGTGGAATTTAATTTTGTCAGCTGCCGGTAATCCAGAATCTTCCTGATAACAGGTTGATCCGGCGCCAACTTCTCCAGCACGTCCGCTGCCGTGGAATACCCGGTCTTGGTCTTCTTGCCATGAGGCAGTTTCATTTTCTCAAACAGGACTTCTCCCAGCTGTTTTGGGGAATTAATGTTAAATTCCTCCCCGGCCAGCTGATGGATCTCTTTCTCCAGGCTGTCTATCTGCACTTTCAGGTTATCGCCGTACTCTTTAAGCCGCTCCTTCTCCACCCGGATTCCTGCCCGCTCCATGTGGTAAAGGCTGTAGATCAGCGGCATCTCCACTTGGGTAAACAGCTGCCACATGTCCATTTCTTTCAGCTTCGTTTCCAGAACTTCTGCAGATTTCCATGCAATGTAGCCCATATAGCAGATGCAGATTCCTGCCTTCTCATGGCCGTCCAGAAGCATCTGTCCAGCCATGGCTTTTTTGCCCAGCAGATCCTCGGCAGACGGCACAGTCAGTCCAAGATAATCCCTGGCCAGGTCATCATAATCGTAAGTGTCTTTCAGAGGATTTAACAGATACCCGGCCACTGCTGCATCCATGATCCGGCTGTCCTCCTCAAGGTTCAGGAAGGGAAGCTGGCTTTTCAGATTCAGAGTCACTGTTTCCGCTTTTCCCTTGGCCAATTCCTCCATCTTCTGCCCAAGATACCCTGCTGTCAGAAATCCCTGGGCGCTGATGGCGTAGCAGTCCTCCTCGCCAAAGCAGAGAGAAACCGCCCCAATCCGCCCGTTCTCCACTATCAGCTGAAAGCCCAGCCGCCCAGCCTTCCTGGCTTTTTCAAATATGGCTTCCGCCTCTGAAAAGTCTGTAACTGTCTGAAAATATTCCTCCGCCCTAAGTCCGTCCATGGCTCCTGCGTCAAACCTGGCCAAAATAGATTTAAATTCCAGGCGCTTCATATACTCATAGGCTTCCTGGGTATACAAATTCCCAATTTCCATATCCTCATAGGAAAACGCTATGGGGCAGTCAATGCAGATGGTTGCCAATTCTTTGCTCATCTGCGCCATATCATAGTGTTCTCCCAGTGCCTTCTGAGCTCTAGGCGGCTTAATCTCCGAAAGATGTGCATAGGCATTTTCAATGCTGCCGTAAGCGGCTATAAGGCTGGTTGCCGTCTTCTCTCCAATGGAAGGCACTCCCGGAATATTGTCTGACTGATCCCCCATAAGGGCCTTCACGTCAATAAACTCCCTGGGAGTCACCTGATATTCTGCCTTCACATCCTCCGGATAATAATCTTTCACTGAAGTGGTGCCCTTGCTGGTTCTTGGAATCCGTATCTTTATATGGGTATCTGCCAGCTGCAAAAGATCCCTGTCTCCCGACACGATAGATACATCTGCCCCTGCTGCCGCATTTTTCTTGGCCAGGGTTCCCAGGATGTCGTCTGCCTCATACCCTGCCAGAGTCATAATGGGGATTCCCATGGAGATCAGAACATCTTTCATAAGGGGAACCTGCTCCGCCAGTTCCTGAGGCATAGGCTTTCTGGTTCCTTTGTAGCCCTCATACATTTTGTGGCGGAATGTAGGCTCCGGCAGATCAAAGGCAACTGCCAGATGGTCCGCCTCCTCCTCTTCCAGGATCTTAAACATAATATTGAGGAACCCAAACACCGCATTGGTGTGAAGTCCCTCAGAATTGGTCAGCTGCGGCACCCCGTAAAAGGCCCGGTTTAAAATACTGTGTCCGTCAATCAATACCAGTTTATTTTTCATAGTCTGCTCCTGTTTACTTTAAAAGTCCCGCCGATTAGGCGTCATGAATTCAGGGATGCCAAATGCGCATGCCTGATTTTCATGTGCGGCGGTGCATCTGCTGCCAGGCGTATATTTCCTAATCCGTTTTCAAAAGATCCCTGTCTGCCACCAAATCCTCATCTGCAGAATCAGCATCACAACCAGGCTCATAACCATCAGCGTATCCGCTGCATAGTGAAGTATGGTGATAAAACGAGCTTTGTAGATCTCCTGCCTTGATGCAATAATATCCGCTTCCATATCTCCTTTAATATTGTAGCGGTCTGTGTCCGTATCTGAGTCCAGCTGCCGGATTCCTACTTCTACAGTATAGTAAATTTCCAATTCTTCTCTGCAGTTGTCACACTGGTCAATATGCTCCAGAAATTCCTCCATCTGCCCCACATCCAGTTCATGGCGGATATAAGGCATAACCAGGTTCTCTGCTTCTTTGCACGTCAATGGGAACACCTCCTGCCCCTTAGCCTTTTCTGTCCATTTTCTATATCATACAATAGAAAATAGATTTTTTCCAGGGGTTCCCACAAAAAAGGAGAGGAATGAAGGCTTGATTTTTATCGGATGGGGAGTATATGTGAAATGAGGACGGTTACCGATGCCGCCGCAAGGCCTGTCAGCATGGCTTCTCCCGGGCTTCACCACAGCCTTATGGAAAAATTGCAGTTCACTCTCCCTGTCCCTGTTTCTTCTGATAAATAAACCCTCCAATTCCGCAGATAACTGCGATCCCTCCTATCCCAATCCATCCGTTAATTCCCTGAAACTCAAATTCAAAAGACTGGGTAACCGGCAAAAGAACGCCTAATGCTATAAACCCTGTCATTCCTGCCAAATTCAGAGATTTGCGGTTTGTCAGGCTAAGCCCATAGGAGCAGGGAAGGAACATTAACGTAGTGATATAAAAGAAAATATTGAAGTGTTGAACCATTTTGATTGCCATGGTGCAAAATAAGAAAAGGCTGATTAGCAAGTACATGGGAATCAGCATAATCCTAAACAGTTTTTTATTCATTTAATCCTCCTACTTGTATAGCTGACATGAAAAACGAAGACTCTGTTACTGTAAAAATAAAGGTGCCCGCCTGGCTTTTATATGTGGTGGTGCGTTCCCAGCCAGGCGCAGGAAGGTTTACTTGAAAGAATCCATATCCTGCCAAGGTATCGCAATGCTGTCCTCTGGCAGGGCATGGATTCTCTAATAGCTGCTGTATTCTGCATTTTACTGTATGGAACACCATGTGCGGCTTTGGCTTTTCCTGTCAAATGCGGAAAAACAACCCAGCCTTTTTAAGCACCGGCCTTACTGCCATATAGGCTGCCACAACCACTGCCGTCCCCGCCACGGCATTGATAAAGGTCACCCCTGCAGCCCATGTGGACATAATCTTTGCCGCCGAAGACTCTACTCCCAAAATGTAATTCTTGTAGAAAAAGCCTGCTATGGGGTCCATAATCACATTGAATCCAAGCCCTGCTATGGATGCGGCCAATGTCCACTTAAACACATATCTGCTGTCATGATTGTCCGTAATATGGGCAATTTTGTGAGCCACCAGTCCTGCTATCAGCCCGATGCACATTTTCAGCACAAAGGTCTTAGGAGCGCTGGTAACATAGGCCGGGTCAATCAGATCTGCAATGGTCATTCCCAGGGAACCGGCCAGACCGCCGTAAAATCCTCCTAACAGAAGCGCCGCCAGGACGCAGAATGCATTTCCTATATGAAGAGCCACCATATCTCCTCCGAAAGTCGGAATGGGAATCTTCAGATACGTAAAAGCCACATAGCACAAAGCGGCCATTAAACCTGTAAGAACGATTTTATACACCTTCTCTGAAGTATGGGTATTGGCTGTTCCTGCACTGGCAGATGCTTTCCAGGACTGGGCCTTGATATTTCTGCTGCTCATATTCTTCACTCCCCTGCTTTTATTATGGTTATTGAAACATTTGCCTCACTGACCGCCATTTGGCGGGTTCTATGCGCACATCAGTGAATTTCCATAATATTAGCACATAAGTGGAGCGATAAAAATAGCCAGTTTTTATATTTTAGACCATGCCAGTTTTTAATGCGGGAAGCTGCCCCTAATCCCTGGATTCCACGCATACCAGAATCCCGCTGTCAAACTCAATGGAAGCCTCCTCCTCTGCCAGCTCATTGCTGACACACAGCCCTGCTTCTTTGCCTATGCAGATGTTTTTATCAGTGAGAAGGTATTTAAACCCTCTCAGAGTAATCCCTCTTACCTGCTCAGTCAGAGGAATAAAAGAAACATAGGTTCCATAAAGCTCCTTCCTGCCAAACACTTTCCCCTTTGTTAAAAGGTACACTTTGTTCCAGGCATCATAGAGAAAAGCTTCTGTCTGGTGATCCAGGCAGAGTTTCAGCAGATGGATGTTGGACAGCTCATGATCCAGCCGTCCTCCTGTGGCGCCCAAAATAAGAAGACGCCTGCATCCTAATTTTATAGCCGTATGAATGGCCAGTTCCGTGTCGGTTTCATCCTTTTCCGGCTTATGGACATCCCAGAGAACAGCCGGGTCTCTCCGGTATTCTTCTAAAACCTCTTTATGCACCGTGTCGAAATCGCCTACTATGGCATTAGGCATAAGCCCCAATGCCTTTGTCATCTCCAGTCCGCCGTCTACTGACACGATGCAGCCTGCATCTTTCCCTTCTTTCTGCAAAAACTCACGGGCAAAGGCCAAGTCAATCCTTCCGCCGGTAATTATCAGTCCCGTCTTCATTTCCTGTCTGTCCTTAAAGATTCTTTTTTATATTTTTCAAAAATTTCCAGAAACTGCTGCACATTCTTTCCTGCATCCCCCTTAAAAACCGAGGTGCCTGCCACCAGTATATTGGCGCCGGCATTTAACAGCGCTTTTGCATTTTCCAAAGTCACGCCGCCGTCTACCTGAATATCCGTGTTAAGCCCCAGTTCATTCAGATGCACCCGAAGGCTTCTCACTTTCTCAAGAGTATAGGGAATAAACTTTTGTCCTCCGAATCCGGGATTTACGGACATAATAAGCACCATATCCACCAAAGGCAGCACCAGTTCAACTGCTGAAAGCGGAGTCGCAGGGTTCAGGGCTATACCTGCCTTGGCCCCGGTCAGGCGTATCTGATTGACAGCAGAATCCAGATGCCTGCAAGCCTCTGCATGAATACAGATCAGATCCGCCCCGCACTCCCGTATGGCATCTGTATACCGGGCTGGTTCCTCCACCATCATATGCACGTCAAATACCATGTCTGTACAGCTGCGCAGAGACTTAAGCAACGGCATTCCAAAAGAAATGCTGGGCACAAAGGCTCCGTCCATAACGTCCAGATGAAGGTATTTTGCCCCTGCCTGCTCCACAGTCTTTATGTCCCGCTCCAAATTTTTAAAATCCGATCCCAGAAGAGATGGCGCCAGTATTGTCATGATCAGTATCTCCTTTTTTCTTTCAGTTCCTCATAAAACAGCCTGTAATTTTTATAGCGGCTTCTGCTGATTTTCCCCGTTTTTGCTGCATCCTTCACTCCGCATACTCTCTCCCCCATGTGAACGCACCCCAGAAATCTGCAGGCTTCTTCAAAAGGCTCAAATTCCGGGAAATATTTTTTTAAATCTTCAGGCTCCATTTCATCTACAAATACAGAGCTGAACCCTGGCGTATCCATAAGATATGTGCCTTGCTTTATGCAAAACAGCTGAGAGTGCCTGGTGGTGTGTTTTCCTCTGCGTATCTTTTGGCTGACAGCCCCAGTCTCCATATTGGCTTCCGGCATCAGGACATTGGTCAGGGAAGATTTGCCCACCCCTGACGGTCCGGCCAGAACTGTGGTCTTTCCTTCCAGGCAGCCTCTGATTTCTTCTATGCCTGCCCCCTTGCCGGCGCTTGCAAACAGCACCGGGTCATTGGCTGCCTCATAGATTCGGCAGTATT
>CATLBO010000142.1 GCA_949879025.1 uncultured Hungatella sp.
TCCATTGGCTAAGATGCGGGCTACTTTGTTTTCTTTGTAATTTAGTGCTTCCAGGGCGTCGGAGATAATCTGCTGGTTTTCCAGGGTCAGGGAGTCAGGGTTGTTGAAATACCTGGAAATGGTGGTTTTTGAAAAGTTTGTATATTTGGCGATGTCGTCAAAGGTTACGTTCTTTTTTTTCATGGGGGTGATTCCTTTGTTTGGCGTTTTTTAGCATTGTCCATAGATAGTTTACCATAAAAATCTTTAAAATGTAAGAGTAACCGGTAATGTTACCGATTTTGTAACTGTTGCATAAAAGATTGAAACCAAAATCATGAATAATGCTGAAATGGAAAATCCGGCATTGACAATAGATAATGAAGATGGTAAAATCTGAAATATAAAGTAACCGGTTACTTAACCGATTCCAAAACCGATTATGAACGGAGGATGAATATGGCAGAATCAGTGAGTCCACAGCTTTTAAAGGTTCACAGAATGGAAAAGAAGCAGATCCACGATATTCCGAAGGAAGAACGGCCAGCGTATCACATGTCGTCTCCAACAGGCTGGATCAATGACCCGAATGGATTTTCTGTTTTTCAGGGGCAGTATCATCTTTTTTTTCAGTACCACCCTTACAGTAAAAAATGGGGGCCTATGCACTGGGGGCACTGTGTAAGTAAGGACTTTGTTAGGTGGGAATATCTTCCCTGTGCATTGGCTCCTGATGAGTCCTACGACAAAGAGGGATGCTTTTCAGGAAGCGCTATTGAAGCGGACGGGGAACATGTACTTATTTATACAGGGGTCATGGACCGGTATCTGGATGATGGGTTCCACTATTACAGGCAGGTGCAGTGCATGGCAAAGGGAGACGGAATCCGATACCGGAAATTTGCGGAGAATCCCGTTATAACAGGAGAAAGCACTCCTGAAGGTAGCAGTTTGGAAGATTTCCGAGACCCTAAGGTGTGGAGGGAAGAGGACGGCTTTTACCTGGTGGTGGGCAGCCGGGCAGGGGACGGAAGCGGACAGATCCTCATGTACCGTTCTGAAGACTTAAAGAAGTGGGAGTTTGTGACCATTTTGGACAAAAGTGAGAATCAATATGGAAAAATGTGGGAATGCCCAGATTTTTTCCCTCTTGGCCCTAAACAGATTCTTATGGTTTCGCCTCAGGATATGCGGGCCATGGGGCTGGAATTTCACAATGGAAATAACTCCATTTTTATCTACGGCCAATATGACAAGAAGTCCCATCAATTTACACGGGAAAAGGTTACTTCCGCAGACTATGGGCTTGATTTTTATGCGCCTCAGACCATGGTGACCCAGGATGGACGACGGGTTCTCATCGGGTGGATGCAATCCTGGGATGCCAATATTACGCCAGTTTTGTTCCAGTGGTCTGGGATGATGACCGTTCCCAGAGAGCTGACTTATGAAGACGGGAAGATTTACCAGAGGCCAGTGAGAGAGCTGGAAGTGTACCGCAGGGATATGGTCAGGTATGATCATGTATCTGTTACCGAATCCACGGTTCTGGAAGGTATCAGGGGAAGGGTTCTGGAGCTTTTGATAGAGATTACGGGATTTGAATTTGAACATTTCCGAATTCGCTTTGCCCAGAATGAGGATTATGAAACATTTGTGCAGTACAGCCGTAAAAAAAGGTGTCTGACCATAGACAGAACCCACTCAGGGATTGACCGGGATGTTGTCTGCCGCAGGAAGATGGAGCTTGCCCCCATGAAGGTGCCTGGCGAGAGAGGGGAAGAGGACAGGGAAGTGCTGAAGCTTAGGATTTTGCTGGATAAGTATTCTGTGGAGGTATTTGCTAATAACGGGGAGAAGGTAATGTCCTCTTTGTTCTATACGCCTATGGAGGCGGACGGTATTGTGTTTGACTGTGACGGAACTGCATATATCAACGTGACAAAGTATTCTTTTGGCGGTTTATGACAGATATAGAACGGGAGTTTGTTAGGGCCTAAGGATTTGGGCTCAGAGGGAAGGGACAGGTATTAAAAAAATTTCATAACAACAGCAGGACGCAAGGAGAAAGAACATGGAAGAGAATTATAGAAAGGCAGCCCGGGAAATTTTAAGCTGTGTGGGAGGAGAGGGCAATATTGTCAGCGCTGCCCACTGCGCTACCAGGCTTCGGCTTGTCTTAAAAGATGACTCCAAGGTGGATCTGGATGCTTTGGAGAAAATTGAACTGGTAAAAGGCAATTTTAACAACGGAGGCCAGTTCCAGATTATTCTGGGAACGGGAATCGTCAACAAAGTGTATGGGGAATTTATAGCCATAGCTCATATCACGGAGATGACAAAAGAGGAATTGAAACAGCAGGCTGCTAAAAAGATGAATCCCGTGCAGAAGTTGCTTAAGACCCTTGCTGACGTATTTGTCCCCATTCTGCCGGCCCTGGTGGCATCCGGTCTTTTGATGGGCATTAATAATATCCTAACTGCCCAGGGGATGTTTGTCCCCGGCAAATCGCTTGTAGAGGCATTTCCGGCTATTAAGGATGCGGCGGAGATGGTAAATCTGTTTTCCAATGCGGGATTTACGTTTTTGCCGGTGCTCATCGGATTTTCTGCTGCTAAGATTTTCGGCGCAACCCCTATTTTGGGCGCTGTCATCGGCGCTATTATGATTCATCCTGACCTGATGAACGGCTATGGATACGGTCAGGCGCTTTTAGACGGAACAGTTCCCTACTGGCATATTTTAGGGCTTTCTGTTGCGAAGGTAGGGTATCAGGGAACAGTTCTTCCGGTAATCGCTTCCGCATTCTGCCTGGCGGTCATTGAGAAACGGCTGCGGAAGGTGGTTCCTGCCATGCTGGACAATATTGTCACCCCTCTTCTGTCCGTCCTTCTTGCAGGAGCACTGACCTTTCTGTTTATAGGCCCAGTAATGAGGGGCGTAGGCGATATGATGACCAATGCAGTAATGTGGCTGTTTTTTGACCTTGGAGCCATTGGCGGACTGATTTACGGGGTTACATATCCCCTTCTGGTGATTACGGGCATGCATCACAGCCTGGTTACAGCGGAAACCCAGATTCTTGCCAATATCGGGACCCTGGGCGGTTCACCCACTTTCGCCGTTGTGGCTGCTGCCAACTGCGCTCAGGGCGCTGCGGCTCTGGCAGTTATGTACAGGTCAAAAAATGATCCCAAGATGAGAAGCATGGCCTCTGCTTCCGGTATTTCTTCCATGCTGGGGATTACAGAGCCGGCTATCTTTGGAGTGAACCTGAAACTGCGGTATCCCTTCTACGGAGCTTTGATCGGCGGAGGAATCGGAGCTGCCTATGCAACAATTATGCATGTTTTATCCGTTTCTCAGGGACCCTGCGGAGTTATCGGGGTTATCTGCATCCGGCCTGACTGCATGGTGCAGTTTATGGTTTCTATGGCTGTTGCCATTATAAGCGCTTTCGGGGCCACCATGTTTTTAGGGAAAGTTCTGGGGCAGAGGGGAAAAGAGGACAAGGGGGCACCAAAGGCAGAAGAAAGACCTGTTATGAGGATAGAGACAGAGCCGGGCTGCATCTATGCTCCGGTTGAGGGAAAGGCTATACCTCACACGGAAATTCAGGATGCTACTTTTGCAGCAGGAGTTGTGGGAGAAGGCGTTGGCATCATTCCTGCAAAGGGAGAAGTGGTTGCGCCCTTTGACGGACAGATTTCCATGTTTTTTGACACGAAGCACGCTATTGGCCTGGTCAGCGACGACGGAGTGGAGATTCTGATTCATGTGGGAGTCAACACTGTGGAACTGCAGGGAAAACATTTTACTCCCTTGAAACAGTCTGGGGATAAGGTAAAGGCCGGAGACCGGCTTCTGGAGTTTGACATGGATGCTATAAAGGCGGCTGGTTATGATTTGACCACGGCAGTGCTTGTTCCGGCTCCAAACCGTGTGGAGCTGGTGAAGACTGGGGACGTAAAACAACTGGATAAAATTTTGACTGCATCATAGTGAGCAGAATGGAAAGGTTGAGAGATTATGCAGATTCAATATTTGGGAACAGCGGCGGCAGAAGGATGGCCGGCCCTGTTCTGTGACTGCGATATATGCCGCAGTGCAAGGTCAGCAGGAGGAAAAGACTTAAGGACCAGAACCCAGTCCATGATTGACGGGACTATTCTCATTGATTTTCCTCCGGATACGTACACCCATGCTTTAAACTATACCCTGAATCTGGGGCAGATCCAGCATTTGTTGATTACCCATTCCCATATGGATCACTTTTTCCCTACGGAATTGATTCACCGCCATGAGCATTTCGGACATAATGCCAAGGGGATACTCCATGTGTACGGCAATGAGGCGGTAGAGAAGGCTTTTTATGATGCAGTGCTTATTGACCGTTTTAAGGTGCATCCTTTGGATGACAGCGTTGCCTTTATTCGCCTGAAGTCATTTGAGGAATTTGATGCGCAGGGATATCACATTATCCCTGTGCCGGCGGACCATGACAAGCGGGAGACATGCTTCATCTACATGATTGAGAAGGACGGAAAATGCCTGCTGTATGGCCATGATACGGGGATGAATTTAAGCGGGGAAGCCTGGGAGTGCATTTACAGCCGCAGATACAGCTTGATCTCCATGGATGCCACCATGGGGAAACAAAAGACAAATGGGTATCATATGGGGCTTTGGGATGATGTGGAGTTTGTTAGGCGGCTGGAGGAAAAAGGGTGTATTGACGGGAATACAGTAAAGGTGATAAACCACTTCTCCCACAATGGAGGGATGACCCATAAGGATTTGGAGACATTTGCCAAGGCTCATGGAATGATTGCTGCTTATGACGGGATGAAGGTGAAGGTTTAAAGGAAAGTGTGGTGATGATTGACAGGCATCTTGACAACAGTGTCTGCGTGACCTCCGATAATTTCCATGGGGGGAGAACTGGCGGTACAGCAGCTTATTGCCAGAGGAAGCAGAAAGCTGCTGTTTATCTGTTCCGTGTTCCGGCTCCCGCTTAAGCAGTGAGACCCTTAAGCGGGGCGACGGGTTTGATGCTGCATGCAGGAAGAACTGAAACATCTGAACCGGGGAGCCTACCTGCTTTCCTCCATTGCCCAGCGCCCTTCTTTACTTCCGCCTTAAATCATCTAAAAAGCCTTCTCCATATACCTCTTTTGTTTCCGATACAATGACAAAAGCTCCGGGGTCACATTCGTCAATGATCTCTTTTACAAGATAGAATTGCTTTCTGTCTACAACGCACATAAGGGTTTCGCATTCTTTCTGGCTGTATCCGCCTACGCTTTTAAAAAATGTGGTTCCTCTGTCCAGCCTGGCCATAATGAAACCGGCAATCTCATGATTCTTTGAAGAATTGATCATCACCATAGTTCCCTTGTTCATGCCGTATAGAATGGCGTCAATAGCCTGGGTGCTGCATACCATAGAGATGATTCCGTAAAGTGCAGACTCTAATTCATGGAACACGAGAACAGAGGCACCGATTATTACAAAGTCAATGATCATAATAGCATATCCGGTATGCATATAAGGAAAACGTTTTTGAAGGAGTTTAGCAAGAATATCACTGCCGCCGGTGGTAGAGCCTTCCATAAAGATCAGAGCCATGCCCGCCCCTGCCAGGATTCCGCCGAAAACGGAAGATATCAGCCGATCTCCCACATATTGAGGCACCCAGGGGGATACACATCCATCCAGGACTATGGTCATCAGGATTACAGTACGTATGGTTCTAAGAGCCATTTTCTTGTTCAGAAGAATATACGCACTGATTAATAAAGGAATATTGATGATCAATGTTAACGTACCTACGGGAAGCCCGGTTATATGGTTAATCAGCAGAGCGAACCCGGATGCCCCTCCCGGGGCAATCATACATGGTTCAATAAAGCACCATATACCAAACGCCTGAAGAAACGATCCTATTATGTCATAGGCCAATCCTTTTCCCCATTTTCTCATATTACTTTCTGCCCGCATAATTTCTCCTTTTCTGCAGCCATTAGGCAATTGCCACCTAAAACTTTGCCGGTTATTTTCTACAAATCAGTCTACCCAAATTACCTATTACAATCATAGACATGTTTGGGCTGATTTTAACATGCAATAAAAAACAGGAGCCCTGCACCCCTGCCATTCAGCTCCGGAGCACAATAATCATAACTTTCGTTATAATTCCGTGCACCGGCACGTCTTTTTAATTTATTTTTATTCTAAATTGTTTCAGCGGAAATGTCCATAGTATTTTACTATATTTTTTATAAATTTATGCAGAGAATTGCAGATTATTAAAAAGTACAGGGGATATCAGGCAATCCAGGATAATGCTGGGTGAAATATGACGCAGCATAGCAAAGAAATAATGTAAAACATAACTTGCTAAATTTCCGGATATATGTTACTATTTTATCAAGTCGTACAATTGTACGACGAAGAAAGGGGAGGATGTAATTATGAAAGCAAAAGTATTTACAGCTGCAGCGATTATGACAGTTCTGGTATCAGCATGTGCTTCTTCGTCAGGAAATGATTCTGCAACAACAGTTATGGAAACAGGGACTGCAGCAGAGACGAAAGGTGAGGAAACCAAGACAGAAGCTACAGAAAAGCTGACCGGAAAGGGGCAGGGATTCGGTGGCGTGATTACTGCCAGCGTTACTACAGTGGACGGCGTGATTACCCAGGTGGCCCTGGAAGGAAACGATGAAACGCCGGGGATTGGGAAAGCCGCATTGGAAGAGTTGGAAAAACAGTTTGCAGAAGCAGAAAGTGCAGACATAGACGGCGTTTCCGGAGCTACAGTAACCAGCAAAGGTGCGGCGGCGGCAGTCCTCAATGCATTAGATCCGGAAACTAATCCTTATGAAGAACCAAAGGAAACAGAATCGGCAGATGCAGCCCCGGGCCCTTTGGCATTCCCGGAGGATAAAAAGATTGTAAGCGCTACTACATACAGTATTTACACTAAAAGCGAGGCTTCTCTTCAGGATGCGGTGATCAAAGCAACTCTTTACTGGAATCAGACGGATAATCAGGTGTATGACATTCGGTTTCTGCAGGCCATGCTGCCTTGGGATGATAACGGGGCTTCCGGAGGCTGGGCTAATATCACTGACCAGGCTGTGATTGAGGCCCTGGGGGATGCGGTAATCTCTTTTATTGGCAACGAACACGGAAATCAGGTAGAATGTAATTATGCGAAATATATTCAGATTGGCGATATTGTGTGGACCGGAGAATTGGGAAGTGACAGCGCCGTGGAGCAGGCCGTGGTTTATACGGCGGAAATTGACGGACAGAATGTGCGTCTTAATGACTATGTGGCTGGAGAGGAAGGCGGCGCATGGTATCATCAGGCGGCGCTAAACGATGCCTATATGTTAAAAACTGCCGATACGGCCCAGGCTGATTCCGAGAATGCAGCTCAGGCCTGCCAGATTACTTATAAGGAAACCAATGGACATGGGGAAGCCTACTGGATGAGCGATATTAAATTTTCTGGAAACATGCAGGCAATCAAAGGCTTTGTAAAAGATAATGGATTTGACTATGGCTATTATAAAGACGGAGGAATTACACAAAATGAGGAAGGGTACTGGCAGACAGCCGATGCGGTGTCAGGGGCAACTCTTGATGAAGTACCTACTTATCTGGATATCTTAAAGCGGCTTTATGATGAAATTCAGAATGGGGAATACACAGAAGAAAATTAAGAAAGGGGGGCTGTCGCTTTAACGAATGAAAATTTGTGAAGCGGCAGCTTCATTTTTGCTGTTTTTATATGTGATTTCAAGGAAAAACCCCAAATTATTCTGTTATTCCATAAAAAGAGCATACTTTAATAA
>CATLBO010000143.1 GCA_949879025.1 uncultured Hungatella sp.
GGAATAATCTTTAGCTGCCTGGATAAACCCTCCAAAAAGGGGATGGACATGGTTGGGCCGGCTTTTAAACTCAGGATGGTACTGCACTCCCACATAGAACGGCCGGTCAGAAAGTTCTATTGTTTCAACCAGCCTGCCGTCCGGTGAAGTCCCGCTTAGCACAAGGCCTTTATCTGTAAGAAGCTTTCTGTATTCATTATTAAATTCATACCTGTGCCGATGCCTTTCACTGATAAACCGCTTTCCATAGCATCGCTCCAAAACTGTCCCCTCCTTTATGACGCAGGGACAGGCTCCCAGGCGCAAAGTGCCGCCTTTGTCAATGTGGCCGCTTTGCCCTGGCATAAAGTCAATAACCTTGCATCTGCACTGCTCATCAAACTCCCCGGAATTGGCCTCCTGGATACCTGCCACATTTCTGGCATACTCAATCACCGCCGCCTGCATGCCCAGGCAGATTCCTAAAAACGGCAGTTTTCTTTCTCTCGCCTCTTTCACCGCCAAAATCATCCCCTCAATGCCTCTGCTGCCAAATCCGCCGGGAACCAGAATGCCGTCCAGGCCTAAAAGCTTCTGTCTGCAGTTTTCCTGGGTAATCTCTTCTGAGTCAATCCAATGGATCTCCGCTTCCACCCCATGGTAAAATCCCCCATGGCGCAAGGCCTCCGCCACCGAAAGATAGGCATCATGAAGCCCTACATATTTTCCCACAAGACCAATGCGCACTTTTCCTTGGCATGCCTTGCTGCGCTCCACCATATCTGTCCACTCACCGAGATCCGGCTCTGCAGCCTCAATGTCCAGTTCCCGGCACACCACTGACGAAAACCCGGACTTTTCCAGCATCAGCGGTGCCTCATAAAGATTGGGAATCGTAAGGTTCTCAATAACGCAATCCGGCTTTACATTGCAAAACAAGGATATCTTTTTAAATATCCCCTCCTCTAAAGGTTCATCGCACCGTAGAATAATAATGTCAGGATTGATCCCCATACCCTGCAGCTCTTTTACTGAATGCTGTGTAGGCTTTGATTTATGTTCATCAGATCCTTTCAAAAAAGGCACTAGAGTCACATGGATAAACAGGCTGTTTTCCCTTCCTGTTTCCAGTGAAATCTGCCGCACTGCTTCAATAAATGGCTGAGACTCAATATCCCCGATAGTGCCTCCGATCTCCGTGATCACCACATCCGCCCTGGTCTTTAGTCCCACGCCATAGACAAACTCCTTAATCTCATTGGTAATATGAGGAATCACCTGAACCGTAGATCCCAGATACTCCCCCCGTCTTTCCTTATTTAAAACATTCCAATAGACCTTGCCCGTGGTCAGATTCGAATACCTGTTTAAATCCTCATCAATGAACCGCTCATAGTGCCCCAGATCCAGGTCCGTCTCCGTCCCATCCTCAGTCACATACACTTCCCCGTGCTGATAAGGGCTCATAGTCCCTGGATCTACATTAATATAAGGATCTAGTTTCTGTGCTGCCACCTTAAGGCCTCTGGCTTTCAGAAGCCTTCCCAAAGAAGCAGCCGTAATCCCCTTCCCCAAACCAGAAACCACGCCTCCGGTTACAAATATATATTTTGCCATACCAATGCTCCTTATTCCGTTTTCATCCATCCAACATCATCCCCCGCTCTGCAAATCCTGTTTTTCCCGAGAGAATCCATCTCCTGTCCGGCAAACCTGAATCCAGACAGGAGATGGATTCTCTCAGGCTGCACGACAGCCTCGCCTCAGCACCTCCTGCAAACGCACCTACCTAACCCCAAACAGCAAATCCCCATAAGAAGGATAAGGCCAGTACTTCTTCGCCATAATTGTCTCTGCCTCATCGCTGACGGCCCGCAGCTCCCCCATCTTATTTAAAATCATATCCCGGATAAACTCACTCTGCCCAACCACATCTCCAATGCCCTGTAATTCCATAACCGCTTCCTCCAGTTCTTCCGCCTTCAATGCGATCATATCCGTCAGCTGCGAAAGCTTCTTCACCAGTCCCATCTCATATGTACAAGCCAGATCTTCAATCAGCGCCTTCTTCGCTGCAGCCGTTCTGGCTACCTCCAGGGCATACATCTCAACAGCGGGAATAATCTCCGTCTTGGCCATATCTGCCATAGTATTGGCCTCAATCAGAACGGTCTTACAGTAATTATCCAGCATAATTTCACATCTTGATTTCAGCTCTGCCTCTGAAAACACCTTGTGTCTGGTAAGCATATCCACATTCTTCTTATCCAGCAGATGCGGCATGCAGTCCGGAGTAGTCCGGTAATTCAGAAGCCCTCGTTTCTCTTCAGCTTCCTTGATCCAGGACTCATCGTACCCATTTCCATTAAAAATAATTTTTTTATGATCCTTAATGGTCTTGCGGATCATCTCATGAAGCACGGACTCAAAATCCTGGGCTCCTTCCAGTCTGTCCGCATAAATTTTCAGACTCTCCGCAACTGCACTGTTCAGCATCATATTGGCACAGGCGATGCTGTTGGAAGATCCCAGCATTCGGAACTCAAATTTATTGCCTGTGAATGCAAAAGGTGATGTCCGGTTTCTATCCGTAGTATCCCGGTTAAATTTAGGAAGCACATTCACGCCCAGCTTCATCTGGGTCTTTTCTGTACCTCTGTATGGTTTCCCTGTTTCAATGGCATCCAGAACCTCGGTCAGCTCATCGCCCAGGAAAATGGACACCACTGCCGGCGGCGCCTCATTTGCGCCTAGACGGTGATCATTTCCTGCCGTAGCCACCGACAGCCGCAACAGATCCTGGTAATCATCAACAGCCTTAATGACAGCACACAAAAACAGAAGGAACTGGGCATTTTCATAAGGCGTATCGCCAGGCGACAGAAGATTCACCCCACTGTCTGTTGCAAGGGACCAGTTGTTGTGCTTGCCGCTTCCGTTTACTCCTGCAAAAGGCTTCTCATGCAGCAGGCACACCAGCCCATGCTTTGCCGCCACTTTCTGCATAATCTCCATGGTCAGCTGGTTCTGATCCGTGGCAATGTTGGTTGTCGTATAAATCGGAGCCAGCTCATGCTGTGCGGGAGCCACCTCGTTGTGCTCTGTTTTGGCCAAAACACCCAGCCTCCACAGCTCGTCATTTAATTCTTCCATATAAGCCGCCACCCTGGGTTTGATTACTCCGAAGTAGTGGTCATCCATCTCCTGGCCCTTAGGCGATTTTGCCCCAAACAGTGTCCTTCCTGTAAAGCGCAGATCGGGGCGTTTGTCATACATCTCTTTTGTAATCAAAAAATACTCCTGCTCCGGCCCTACACAAGTACGGACGCATTTTACGTGGCTGTTTCCAAACAGACGCAGAATCCGGAGAGCCTGCTTATTTAAAGCCTCCATGGATCGCAGGAGAGGTGTTTTCTTATCCAGCGCCTCCCCGCCGTAAGAACAGAATGCTGTAGGGATGCATAAAGTCCTTCCTTTCATAAACGCATAGGATGTAGGGTCCCACGCCGTATATCCTCTGGCCTCAAAGGTAGCTCTTAAGCCTCCTGAAGGGAACGAAGAGGCATCCGGCTCTCCCTTTATCAGCTCTTTGCCTGAAAATTCCATGATTACACCGCCATCCGGCGAAGGAGAAATAAAGCTGTCATGTTTCTCTGCCGTAATTCCGGTTAAAGGCTGGAACCAATGAGTATAATGAGTCGCCCCATGTTTCACCGCCCAGTCTTTCATAGCAGCTGCAACAGCATTGGCAACGCTGATATCCAGCTTCGCTCCCTGATCAATGGTCTTCCTCAAAGACTTATACACATCTGCAGAAAGGTTAGCCTTCATTACTCTGTCATCAAACACCATGCTTCCAAAATATCCTGATACATTTTCCATAATTTTCTCCTCCTCGCCATACTATGTGGGATGCTGCCTACAGCACCTCCTTATTTTGCTGACCCGGGTTTTCCGCCGTACAACATTATGCTGCAGGATTCTGCAAAAAAGGCAAGGAGATCTCTCATGTGGGGATACATGAAAGACATCCTTGCCTTTTCTACTATTATCAAATCCCAAAAAGAGAGCGTCTCCGAGTCTGCGACTCAAAGACGCCCTTGCCTTTTCGTTGCGAATTATATACCGTCAGAGAACATTTGTCAAGGTTTTTTTTCAGCCTCTAATCTGCCTGCCTCTAATCTGCTGCCGTGAATTACCTGGCTCAAAGTTCTGTACAGCTTATCTACATCCACGGGCTTGGAGAGATGCCCATTCATCCCGCACTCCACGGATTTCTTCAGATCATCGTCAAAAGCGTTTGCTGACATGGCAATAATCGGTATGGCTTTGCAGTCCTCCCGTTCCATGCTGCGAATGGCCCGGGCTGCATCCAATCCATTCATTACCGGCATCATAATATCCATCAAGATCGCATCGTAAGTCCCCGGACTGGCACTTCTGATGCGCTCTACTGCCTGAGCCCCGTCATAGACGCAGTCCACTTTAAAATTGCGTTCTTCCAGAAGGCTCTGAGCAATCTCGGCATTCAGCTCATTGTCCTCAACCACCAGCACATGGCATCCGTCAAAAGACAGTTCTTCCTGCTTCTCCTCGTGTTCCATGTCTGTACCTGGTTTCAAGGCAACTGCAAAGCTGAAGGTACTGCCTTCTCCCAGACAGCTGTCCAGGCGAATATCGCCTCCCATCATCTGAACCAGACGGCGGCTGATGGAAAGCCCCAGGCCTGTGCCCTGCTGTTTTGACAGATTCCTGTTGGAAGACTGCTCAAAAGAACGGAACACTCTCTCCTGATCCTCTTTTGTAATACCGATTCCCGTATCGCGCACTGCGAAGAAAACCCTGACATCACCCTGGCCTCTGCTTTCTTCATGGACTGTCAGGGTAATCTTTCCCCCTTCCGGGGTAAATTTAACTGCATTGCCCAGCAGATTGATCAGCACCTGGCTGATTCTCATCCGATCTGCCATAAACCAGCTGTGTGCCAGATCTATATCCTGTACAAAATCAATTCCTTTCTCACCAGCCTGGGTCCCGATTAACTGAGCTACTGTGTCCACCATCTCATACATGTTAAAATTCACCAGTTCCAGTTCCATTTTGCCGCTTTCAATCTTGGACATATCCAGAATATCATTGATCAGTCCCAGCAGGTAATCAGAGGAGGAGCGTATCTTCTGCAGGCAGTCCATAATCCGCTCCTGGCTTTGATCACGCTGAAGGGCAATGGCTGTCATACCGATAATGCCGTTCATAGGAGTCCGGATCTCATGGCTCATGCGAGACAGAAATTCCGACTTGGCCCTGCTGGCGATATCCGACTGCCGCTGATTGATTTGGCTCTGAATTACGCTGCCAAGTTCTGCCAGATTCAAATATTCTTCCGGCGTTTCCATAATCTGCCGCTCAATGCCCACAATGCAGATATTGCCTATATAGCTGCCGTTGTCATGCATGGGCAGAACTACTCCCTGCCGTCCCGGTTCAATGCTTAAAAACTTCTGCAGTATTTTCTGGCGGCTGTCTTGTTCTGAAAAGTATTGAACTTTTTTCTGTCCCAGCCATCTGCAGAATGCTTCTTTATCTTCAGCATCATATTTTCTTACAGTTTCATCAGTCTTTATCCCGTTTCTATGCCACTGATAGTCCAGATAATTGGAATGAAAGTCATCCCGAAGCACCGAGACCAATACATCCTCCGCCTTATAAAACCGGCCTGCCTTGCGGATCATCAGCATCATCTGAGCCGGGAAATTGGCTCCCCTGCCAAAAAGGTTCAGCGCCAAGGATGCCATGGTAAAGTCCTCGCTGTAATCCAGGGAATTGATCTCACGGCCGGCCAGAAGTGGCAGAGACGTAAGTTTTTCTTCAGGAATGTCCTCATAAAACACATATTGTCCCATGACGCCGGATACGCATAAGCTTCTGGCCAGCCTTGCCATACAGATCAGTCTTTCTTCTGTTTCACCTGCCTCCGTACATACCAGCCCTGCCTGCACATCAATGGAGAATCTGTCTTCCTCAAAGTCTGTGCCGATTTTTGCCAGCAGCTCCTCTATAAACCCTTCAGCCTCTTTTCTTGGCTGCCCCTCCAGCCAGAGTACAAAGTCGTCTCCATCAAGGCGCAGAGCCAAGGATCTTCGTCCTGTTTCTTGGGAAAACTTCCGGCAGCTGCTGCGGATCACATTTCCCAGTTCCTCCAGAATTAAGTCACCGAATACTATGCCGTTTTTCTCGTTAATCTCCTTAAGCCGGTTTAAAAGCAGATTAATCATCACTCCCGCCGGCTTTTCATACCGGTATTCTTTCAGGCATTCCAAGCCGGCGCCAAAGGCATACAGGCCGGTGATTCCGTCTGTTGCGTCTCGCTTCCTCTGCCTTGCCTCCATTTCCTTCTGTTCCTGAATATTCTGTATGCTTCCCACCAGCTTCCGCCGTCTGCCGTCTGTATCATAGACGGTTTTAGATGACAGGAGAACCCAGACAAACTCTCCGTCTTTCTGCCATTGCATGCGGAACTCTGCAGCTATCCTGTCATCCTCTGTCTGCAGAGCTTTTGCTGCCGCTGGCCAATCTGCTTCA
Source organism: uncultured Hungatella sp. (assembly GCA_949879025.1). Classification (GTDB taxonomy): domain Bacteria; phylum Bacillota; class Clostridia; order Lachnospirales; family Lachnospiraceae; genus UBA3402. The sequence continues at coordinate 6,562 of CATLBO010000143.1, forward strand.
TAAATATGGCTGTGACTCATAAAGCCGCTGCAAAATTCCCCGCACTTCCACTGTCCGCTCATGGTTCCATGATTTACAATGTCCAGCACCTGGCTCTGGAAATCATAAGAAAAAAAGATATCCTCTGAGGATTCCAAAGCCACTCTGTAGCGCTCCTTTTCCCCAAGAAGCACATTCTCCGACTCTTTCTGCCTCTCAGTCAGATCATTTACCACATCATACAAAGCATCTATCTCTAAAATGTTGGAAGATTTAAATTCCGAAAGCCCCGTATTTCCTTTTCCGATACAGTGCATCAGACTCTGAACCGGCCTTGTCAGATGTTTTACCAGAATATAAATGCCCAGCACGCCAAAAACAAGGCCAATCAATACAGATGCCATCATCCAGATATACAGCTTTCGGCTCATGCCGAAAAGATCTTCTTCTGTATTCAGGCCTATAAGAACCCATTGCGTGTTCTCATAGGGAGCATTATTACTGTACAGACTCAGGGGATATGTCACGGCATAAACTTTTTTATTATGGAAACGGACATCCTGTACCAGAAAAAGGTTGCCGTAGGTAGTCTCCTTAAGGACAAGAGCATCCCCTGTAAAACATATCAGATTATAAAGCATTCCCTTGCCCACCAGAGGAACATAGCTGCCGTTGTCCTGTTCCACAGCCAGCAGGTAGCCTGACTGCTGAGCCTCATTTAGCTCCGCTGCCGGAAAATAATCATTAAGGCTCCTGCTGGAAATCTCCACTCCCAGGACGCCGTATACGGTCCCTTCATATCTAAGAGGCAGGGAATATGTAATCATCTCGTAGGAGTCCGCAGGATCCTTCTCCAGAAAAAAAGGCGGGGACCAGTATCCCAGAGTGCTGATGTCCGTGTCCCGGTGCTCGCTTCCGACGCGCCACGGCTCATAAAAATAGTTTTCAGAACTTCTTTCTCCCTGGCCCTCCATGTGGAAGTGGGTGGTCCACGACGTGTCCAGAGGAATGTTCCACTCTCTGGACAGCTGCTTGCTTCCCCTCTCCAGCAAAAGATCCGTGTAGTTCACAGGGTTTGTGTCCGGGTCGGAATCCCGGATAAAAAATCCGTCAAAATCCCCGGC
>CATLBO010000144.1 GCA_949879025.1 uncultured Hungatella sp.
CACCGCCCGCACCGCATCCTCTTTTTGTATATAAGCCGTATAAGCCTGGGTGGTAGCCATGTCGGAATGTCCCATCATGGTCTGCACCGCCCTTAGGTCTGCGCCGCCGCCAATAAGATGGGCCGCAAAAGAATGACGTAAAGTATGAGGGGTAATGTCAGCCGTAATGCCTGCCATAATGCCATAGTGCTTGATAATCTTCCAAAATCCCTGGCGGCTCATAGGCGTCCCGCTGCAGTTTACAAACAGCAGAGAAGATTCCCTTCCTTTCAGAAGAAGACTTCTGGCCTGCTCCAGATACCGTTCCAGGGCCTGCTTCGTTATTTTCCCAAAAGGAACTGTTCTCTCTTTGTGTTCATCCCTGCAGATTATAAATCCAACAGGAAGATTCAAATCACCCAATTTCAGCCCTATAAGCTCCGAAACCCGTATGCCTGTGGCATATAAAAGCTCTAGCATGGCTTTGTCCCGAATTCCTTTAGGGGAAGAGTCCTCTGGCTGATTCAGCAGGCTGGCAACTTCCTCCACAGACAAAATAGTAGGGATCTTCTTTTCCACTTTTGGAGCTTTCAGAAGTTCTGCCGGGTCCCGGCTTATCTTTTTGCAGGTGAATTCATAGTGGAAAAACGCTTTCATGGAAGCCATCATACGGGATATGGTAGTCGCTGCCCTTCCCTGTTTTTCAAGGTGCAGAATATAGGAGTTCAGCAAAGTCCTGGTTACCCTTTCAGGTTCCGCAATTCCCTGTTCTCTTAAGTATTCCTCCATCTGGCCTAGATCTCGCCTGTAAGACATCTGTGTATTTTTTGAAGCCTGCCTTTCCTGGGACAGATACTCCATAAACTCATTGATTTCTGCTTCCATTATCTGCTCCTCTGGCCCTTTTCCCCCAAAAAGTGGTCTTTTTTAGTCTTTTTCTACCATTATATATACTTATTTCGATAAAATCAAACACATTTTTCCCACTTTGACTCATTTTTTGATTTTTTTATAAAAATGACATAAAAGAAATGGTACAGAAAGAAGCTTTATCTTCACTAAATATGATTGTTTCCTATTGTTTCACCCTTTGATAATGTTTCGCCAGAAGAAGTGCCAAAACTGCTGCCAACAGACAGGCTCCGCAGATTATCATGTTGGGAACCATATTTTCTCCGCTGCCGCTTATTCCCGGCTCACCTCTCCCAGGGGCATTCAATCCCCAAGCAGCCCCCTCTGGCATATTCTGCAGGTCAGGCATGTCTGGAAATCCATGTTCGTTTTCGGACATTCCGCCTTCACCATGAAAAGCTTCCACCACAGATTCGCTCTCCGTCTTCTGATTCCCATACGGATCATCCTCTCTGTCCAGGCCTCTAAATCCGTCCTCGCCTTCATTGGGAACATGTCTCCCCCTGTTGAACACTCCCATTGTATCAATATCAATGGAAGATGCATCAATCAAATTCGAAGAATCTGCTTTCTGCCCTTCATCTGTAGACGGAATGACCCCTTCCAGCTGGCCTTGGATGCTTTCTGCCCTTAGCATAACTGTCTTGTAAAGCATCTCTGCCGCTGCCTCATATTCTTCAAACGAATAAAATGCCGTTGGATCTGTTTTTACCAATGTGTCAATCTGGTTCCGCACACGGTTATAAAACTCTTTAAATGTTCCTCCAATTACATACTCCTGTACAAGCTGTCTTAAATACTCATGATACCTGGCCAGATATTCTTCATTTTCCAGCAGCACATCAAAAAATTCTGTTGCCTGGAAGGGCGTGTCAATAGCATCATTGACTACCCCTGATGCGCCGCTGTCTGCGCCCATTCCCATTCCGCCAAAGGACAGATTATAATCCCACGGAAGTATATTCAGCTTCCCATTATGCTCGTACAGATAATAATTATGGGCCATAATTCCTGAAAGACTGTCCAGATTAACAGAAAAAACATGCACCGCCATGTATTTAAGCAGATTATCCACATCCATATACTTTTCCGGATCGGTTCCTTCTTTTATGTTTTTTAAAGCCTTCACGACTCTGCGGTGATCATTTTTTCCGCTGTCAGTTACCTCCCCTTCCCATATGGTAGAATAGCTGTCAAGTTCATCATCTGTATAATTTAAATCTGCCCCGTTTCCTCCCATGGCAGGTCCTCCGGGCATTCTCCCTCTGTCGGGCACTTCCTGTCCGTCCACTTCATTTTCCCCTTGAGGCAGCTGGGTGCTGCCAGACGGATTACTTTCTTCTTTTGCACTGCTTCCTTCCTTCTGATCATGTACTTCCCATGGGTTCCTGCCTCCTGGAAAGCCGCCATTTCCGCCAGCCGGCGGTTTTTGTCCGCCTTCTCCCTCTCTGTTGCGGCCTCCCCCCATTCCCATACTTTCCGGTTTATAAAGCTGTCCGCCTGCAGCACCGTAATTTCTCAGCAGAAAGCTGTCCTCCACAGCTTCCAGAGCCAGATATACTCCCCAGTATTCACCGTTAACGCATATTTTTGCATAATTGTACAAGGATGCATCTGTTTCCAGGTACTGGTACATGTCATAGACAAGGGCCTCTTTCATATTCGTTGCATCTGCAAAATTATTGTTCAGAATCAGCTTATCCAAACCAAAACAAGTCTGTCCTTCCACATAGTGATCAAACTCTATTTTCAGGCTGAATCTGTCTGTATCCGGGTCCATGACAATGGAGGACAAGCTGGTATTTCCCTTTGGCCGTATACCCACATTGTGCAGCTTCGTGTTATTTATCACCATGTCACAGGAATAGTATGTCTCCTCAGAAGCATGGGCAAGCATGTCTTCCCATTCTTCTTCATCCATTTGAATGTCAATCTGAATTATTTCGTCTGTCTGAAACAGTTCTGATTCATACTGCAGCACCATCCTGGCTCCTCCAAATGTTTCCGTCACTTTTTCCGGAAAAACCATTGCCAGTATGCACAGTATAACAGCCGCTGCCACAATCACATGGATAATCTTTGTTATGTTCTTATAGGCAACCATAACAGACCTCCTTCGTTATGACATGTACTCACCATTATAGCTGACAAGAGTAACATCATTTACCCCTTCAATGTCATTAAGCCTGTTGACAAATGCGGTGCCTGCGTCTTTCATGCGGACTTCTGCCGTAAGTTCAATGCCTGCTGCATTTACGGTCTTGGATTTCACTGCAAACCGTTCCACTGCTGTCTGTGCCAGACGAAGGGCTGTTTCCTCTGCCGTCTCGCTGCTGCAGTTTACAATGAGAATGTAGGGGTTGTCATGTATCCTGCGGTTGGCAAAGAGAATCAGTATTCCCCCTATTATTATGGAGCCAATTACAGCCAGCGGGATCATGCCTGCGCCAATGACAATTCCCACTGCAATGGCCCAAAACAGATATACAATCTCCATAGGCTCCTTAATAGCCGCTCTGAAACGTACAATAGACAGGGCGCCTACCATACCAAGAGACAGTACTACATTGGAAGTTACTGCCATAATAACCAAGGTAGTCACAAGGGAAAGCCCCACAAGGGCCATGGCAAACCCTGTAGAATACATAACCCCGTTAAAGGTCTTTTTATAAACTGTAAAAATAAACAGCCCCATTACAAGGGCAAATATCATTCCGATCAATGTATCTGCCGCTGAAAACTCTGTTACGTTTTCCAAAAAACTGGATTTAAAAATATCCTGAAATGTCATATGTCTAATCCTCCTAGTTTCTGTTATGTATGCCTGACTTTATCCGAATCTGCGGCAGGCCTGGTATTTGGAAAATGCCTGCTGCCTTACACCTTCTGTCTGAATAAGGCTTTGGATTACCTCTGGAAGAAATGCATCGTATTTCACTTCCAGCACCATATCTCCAGGCCTGTCAAGAGCACTGATATCATCCGTTCTTTCCTCAAGAAATCCCTTGTGATACATCGTAGTCCGGATACATGAGTCAAAGGTCACTCTTACATTTCCCGCTTTATAAATATAGGGCTCCCGCACATAAGATACCAGCACTCTGGGCCGTAGCAGCTGATAGCGCATCTTTCCGTACAACTCCTGTACCAGGCAGGACGGATGCGCCCGCATCCAGGCAAGCCTGCCTTCCAGCAGTTTCCGACATTCCTCCTCTGTAATATCTGCATCAAATTTCAGGCATAGATTATTGTCCTTTACTTTCTTTTCTAGTGTGATATAGGAAAAATCATCATTATAATAGCGTATCCTGAATTTTTCCCGTTTAGGAACACCATCTGTTTTCTCTCTCAGGGCTTTATCCCAATAGTTATCAAAGTAAATACTTCTTATCAGATATCTGCCGTCGGCACCTGTATGATTATCTGCTTTCATAACCGCCTTCAGACGGCTTCTTAGTTCCAGATACTGCTGATAGCCAATCTGATATTTCAGCTCATGCCGAAAGCATGCTCTGCCATAGGGCATCGGCGGAATACAGGCTTCATCAAAAGCCTGTATTCCCTGATTTTCCGGTGGATGAATCTTTTTACTCATGTTTTGTCTCCTTTCCGTCTTCCGCCGTGAAAATAAAATTGTGTATTTATGCATGGGAAAAGTATAAGGTATCTTCCTGAAATGTACTTAAAATAGACTGTGTATTTTCTTTGAACAATAGATCGCTATAGATTAACCTTGAAACAGATTGTTTTTCCATCTGGACTCTTCACTCTGATCCTGCCTCCATGGGTCTGTACAATTCCCTGGGCCATAGACAGGCCGATCCCAGTGCCTCCCGTATGGACTGACCGGGATTCATCCATGCGGTAAAATCGGTCAAACAGCCGGTTTAAATCAGAAATATCCGGTAAATCGCAGGTATTAAACACCTCTATGCAGTTTTTCCCTCGTCTGCGGTAAACATCCAGCCGAATCTCTCCGCCAGGGTCAGAGTACTTTACTGCATTATCCAAAAGAATCGATATCATTTTCTGGATAGACTCCCTGTCACCATGAAAATCAAGATTTTCCTCTATGTTTTGACAGTATTGTTTCCCCTTTGCTTTTGCCAAAACCTCAAAAGGCTCTGCTGCCTCCCACGCAGCATCGCTTAATGAAAAGCTGCTTTTTTTCGGAAACGGCATTTCCTCGTCCAGTCTGGACAAAGCCACCAGATCACTTGTCAGTTTTGCAAGGCGCGCTGCCTGCCTCTGGATATTGGCAATCCACTCATCCCCTTCATGCTCCATAGCTGCAATATCCGCACTGGTGGCAATAGATGTAATGGGCGTCTTTAATTCATGGCCTGCATCTGTAATAAAGCGCTTCTGCCTTTCCATATTTTTGAAATAAGGTCTGACAGCATATCTGGAAAAAAACACTACCAGCAAAAACACAAGAAAAAGACTTAGTATTCCAATGCCTGATGATACGAAAAACAAGGAACGCATAAACTGCAGGTGCATGGATGCATTTAAAAAAAGGACTCTGGCGCCTGACTCATCCTTTCTTACACAGTATCGGTAATCCTTGTAATAACCTTTTTCTTTATTCTTCTGCAGCACCGCCTTTGCATATTCCGCTGCAGTTTCCTCATCAATTGAAAAAATAAAATCTCTGGATATTACTTTTATATTTCCTGACGGATCGCACGCTGCAGTAAAAAAGCGGGTGGTAAACTCTGCCTCCGGTCCCCCTCCAGGCAGATCCCTGACAGGAGGAAATTTCTTCTCCGGTCCCTTAAAAGCCTGCCAGCCATGCTCCAGAAGGCGCAGAGCCAGCTGATCCTGCATGGAGGCTGTCTGAACATAATTGGCCCAGTTAATTCCCACAACAATAAGCACCATAACCGTTCCAAAAGCCGCCATTGCAGCCAGGATAAACCGCCTCTGTATTTTTTTCAGCATTTCGTCTCCTCCAATGAATAGCCGGCTCCCCGGGCTGTTCTTATCTCAATGGTGCTGCCTGTCTGCTTTAGTTTTTTCCGAATGAATCCTATATAGGTCCAAACCACATTTACATCAGCCTCCGAATCCTGACCCCATATTTTATCCATCAAATGGCTGGTGGAAAAGACAAAGTGAGGATGCCGCATAAACAATTCCATCATCTGAAACTCCTTATTGTTCAGGCGTACAGACTTGGAACCGCAGATAAGCTCATAACGGTTGCAGTCCAGCTTCACATTCCCAAAGGCCAGCAGCAGATCCGCATATCCCGTATTTCTGCGGGAAAGAGCCTTTACTCTTGCAATAAATTCCCTGGTGGCAAATGGTTTCGGAAGGTAATCATCCGCTCCTGCCTCCAGACCTGCTACCCGATCCTCTACCTCCGCTTTCGCTGTCAGCATCATAATAGGAACATTGGCTCCTGTCTTTCTTATGGTTTTCAATACCTCCAGACCATTAGCCTTTGGCATCATAATATCCAGAACAATCACATCATACTCCTTGTTCTGAAAACATTCCAGAGCCTTGGCCCCGTCATGAACAGCATCAACAGAAAATTTGTTTTTTTCCAGCAAAAATTTCAATCCCTTTGCCAGCTCAGCCTCATCTTCAGCAATTAAAACACGCATGAAAACAGCCTCCTCCCCATTTTATTGTCCCAAAGATTATAATACATCTTCTTCTTTCTGTAAAGAAAGCTGACTCCGTCCCATTGTTTCTTGCCGTGTCCGATTTTATATGATAAAATATCTGTCAGAAACAAATTCAGGAAAGAGCCAAAAAAGTATTAAATCACAAGGGGGAATTTCACTATGGCTGACTATGTAGAGGTCAATAAGAGTAACAACTGGGTTCATGTATGGTTCTATAACGAAAACAGCAAGCCTTTCTCTATTGGGGAAAAGATGTGCGAAATTAATGAAAATGCGTATATGAATGGTTATAACTGGGATGCCTTTTTCAATTATTATCTTTCCGAACATGAGCCTGATATTTTAGAAGGTCTGGACAGTGACCCGGAAGCTGGTTCTTACTCTGCCCTCTATGAGCTCTCTCAGGAAAATGAAAAAAAGGCGCTGCGCTTTCAGGAGATAATTATTTCACTGATTGAGAATGAAGAGGAACTGTATCGGATCGTGCGGGAAAAGGGCGATGAGATTGAGTGGGATTGAAAGGAAGGAATAACATCATTATGAAGGCACTTACAATTTTATTTCCGGTCTTTTTTATGATCCTGTTAGGATTTGCTGCTAAGGTAAAAAAGTGGATTACGCCTGAACAAAAGGCGGGCGCTAATGCCATTGTCTTTCAGATATTGTTTCCAATTATGGTTTTTAATTTGATGCTTACTGTTTCTGTAGACGCCTCATCATTTTTCGTTGTTCTTTATACTTTTGTTATATTTCTTCTGGCTATGGCAGCAGGAAAGCTGCTGTCAGGTTTTACCGGAAAAAAGTATTCCCATTTCTCGTATTTCCTTATGTCTACGGTGGAAGGCGGGAATGTGGCCCTGCCCCTTTATCTGTCTATTGTGGGCAGTTCCAGCAACACGGTTATTTTTGATATTGCCGGAAGCACCTTGTGTTTTATCGTACTCCCCATATGGGTTGCGAAGCTGACATCCTCCGGCGTCACTACGAAAGAACTGCTGAAAAATATATTTACAAACTCTTTTGTCCTGGCAGTAATCTTGGGATTAGCACTGAATCTGTCGGGCATCTATGGGCTGCTGCTGAAAAGCCCTGTCTTTGAACTGTATACAGGCGCTGTAAG
>CATLBO010000145.1 GCA_949879025.1 uncultured Hungatella sp.
ATGAAAAACACACCTGCGGGCTTCACAAGCCTCAACGTATTACTTTTGCTGCGGAAATGGGTCAGCATTGCCAACAGGGAAAATACAGATCCCATAGCAGTCGCAAGACCTGCTCCCATGATTCCCATCTTCAAAACAAATACAAAACAGTAATCTCCAAGCACATTAAAGATTCCGCCAAATAAGACCGCCTTTGTAGCCAGAGCGGGATTCCCGTCGTTACGCAAAAAGGCTGACATAAGCTGTGTAAAAAGGAAGCTGGGCACTACAAATTTAACTGGGAACAGATAGCTCCTCGCCAGCGGAAGCAACGTTTCTTCCGCCCCAAACATCCTCAGTAGTTCCCGGTCAAAGAAAATCACCGCCAGCCATGTAATGACAGCCAATATTCCTGCCCCCATAACTGCAGCAGTAAAATATTCATTAGATTTTTTCTGGTTTTCTATCGATTCTCCACGCAATGTAGTGAAAAGTACAGAACCTCCGATTCCCATAAGCAGGCCCAAGCTATATATGATATTCCAGACAGGGGCAACCACAGCCAGCGCAGCCGTGCCTTCCGGTCCCTGATACTGTCCCACCATAGCCATATCCACTACACCATAAATGGATGAAATCAATGCGCTTCCGAACGCAGCAGCCAGATACTTAAAATACATTGGTTTGATTTTACTTGTAAGCAGATCCATATCATTTTCATCCTCCATTTAATATGTCCTTACTCTCTGAAAGCAAAAAAGCTGGATAAGGAACAGACTTTTCAATCTGTGCCTTATCCAGCATATTACTTCTAATGAGTAATATCCCCTCCGAGCGATCTGTTTTTTATTATATAGAAAACATAATTATTTGTCAAGCAAATTAATAAAAAAGAATCGGTTCTTCTCTTTTTCAAGCATGTAATTCAGTTTCCGTAGTGCCTGATGACAGTTCCTGTTTGGCCGGAACCCCATTATCTCATCATAGAAATGAGGTTCAAAGACTGCTTCCAAAATTCTTTTTAAGGCTTCCTGTATTAACTTATCTTCATAGCAATAAATGCTCAATGGCCTGGTTTTCCCATTGTCCTTAGGTATTTCAACTCTCCTGGCCGGTTGAGGTCTATATGCCCCCACTTAAGCCGGTTTACTAAGTTCTCAAGGTTGACATCCAGATTCCTGCCGTATTCCTCTTTGGTGGTTCCATCATTTCCTACTACTTTATCTCCATCCATTTTTGAGTGGCATTCCTTAAGCATCTCCCCGTTCATGAAGTGTCTCACTGATGTAAATACCATGTTCGGGTTTTCTGTTGAAAGTTGTGTTATTCTCGCAAGTTTCGCTTCCATTATTTTACCTACCTCTGTGTATAGATAATGTTTCCCTTTTGATATTGTTCTGCATGGCAAGAACCATGAGGACTGGTTCTCTTTCGGCTTCCCTCCTTCGCAGTCAAGCGCTATCTCCGGTACTATCCAGCCATCCGACTGCCTGTCCCCCGTTCAACCTCCTTGTTGGTTGCTCAATTATACCCTGCGTTCCTTTCAGGGAGAAAACAGGCTCTCCCCAGTTGATATGATGCCATTGTAATACATGACTGGCGTTATAAACACTGCAAAAGTGTGCGAAATCTTGCCATGACGATAAACCCACATGTTGACTTCCGCTTTTTCAGCAGCGTCGTCCCTCTGATTTTATATTTATTTCGGTGCCAGACCGCCCTATAGCCCTATATCCTATTCGCCTACGCTCAGCCTGCTTCATTACTTCCGCAAACCGTAGGTTGTTACCGATGGTGTGGCTAGTACCTTATCGGGCAGGAATTCCACCTGCTAAACATCACACCCTTAGCTGGGAGCACTGAAAGTTTAATATCTTCTTCATCCGACAGGCTTGCCCCATAATCTCTGATATCATCTATGCCGCCTGTATGACTGTCTGTTTCCGACACTGGCTGCTGTCACCGCCATAAGTATTACTGTAGCAGCGAACCGCCTTATCTTTCTTCCCTCTCCCATGACTCCCTGCTCCTTCATTCCTGCTTCATTTACTTTCTGACCGTCCGGTGTCTGCTCGTTTACATACATGGAGCCAAAAATCCTGTATCCCAGGTATTCATACACCCGTTTCCCGAATCCGGTATCCCCCAATATCTTCCAGAACCAGGTCTGCTTCGGGACATCCGCCGCCATGGCAAAGTAATAGCTGTGCCCGTCAATCTCCTGCCATCCGGACAACATGATCCCCATCTTCTTATCAAAGAAATATTTTTTCCCTCCTGCCTGTCCCCATGCCACCCTTTTACCATCTTCCCAAAGTTTCCGTCAGATACCTCATGCCAATAGTACCACACGCCGTTATCTGCCTGATACCAACCGAAAGTCATGATTCCATCTTTATCAAAATGGAACCAGTCATACTTCTCCTTTTCAGCGGAATAGGGATTTTTTTACATATATCCAGCCATTCTTAGCATCACTTAACCTGCATCGGCGCTGTGGCAAGAAAAATGTGCAACATTATTTATGCTGTTGTGAAAAAATAATCAGCCTTACGTTCCAAAAGCTTAAATCCTTTTCCCGTTCCAGCCTGCCTGACGGCAGGTCTTATTGTTGTACTCTTTTTTCCTATGAAAATTTCTTTTGTTTTTTCAAATATCTACTTGACTTTTAATAGTTGGTCTTTCCTCTTCTGCGATTTGGTACAGGGGATATCCAGCTGCGGCTTCCTCCATAGCCTTTTCCCTGGCCTCATCATACCTGGCAAATAAGGTTAAAGCCCTTTCTCTGTTATGGTATACTTTCCAATATTTCTCCGCCAGGTAATTCTTTCCTCTGTTTTCAATAAATCCTTTTACATCCTCCACCGGATATTCCAGAATGATGCCCAGTTCATGGGGAAATTCCCGCCCTGACAATACATACCGGGCATACCGTCTCCGAAGCTTCATGATCACTGCGGCCACGCTAAAATCCTTATACCCGAAATCTGCTAAGAACGCTTTCACCTGACCATTTTCCAGATGGCTTTGAAGCCTTTTATAACGATAAAGCAAAAGAACTTCCCGCCCTTGGTGCACTGACAAAGGAATACACAAGATGCTGCTTCCTCTTAAATCCTTCTGCAGCCTTCTCCATGTACCTGCCTGCGCTGTCATAATGTTGGAGATCTTGATTCCCTTCAGCACCGGGCCGCAATGACTGGCAGCCTGGAATCCCAGCCTGGATTCCGGGCTGCTGGCATCTAAAAAAGCCAATATGGCTTCTGCTGTCATTTCCCTTGTCCCTCCCTTCTCTTTTAATAGCCCCTCGGATTCTCCAGCCCTTATTTTCTGCGGCTCTCAAATCCTGTTTTATAAAAATCCCCCCACCTTTTTGCCAAAAGCACTTGACAAACCAATCAAAAAATGCGGCGCTTTGCGCCTCTTAATTAAAAAAGCACTTTTCAATCCGATGCAGCTGGTAAGCATTTTTGGATTGGAGGCGATTTTTATGTTACCTGTTAATTATGGCGGTCATGCCGCCTATCAGGACACTTTCGTGTCCCAATTCCTTGAATTATTCCCCGATCCCTTTGCTGTCCCTAAAGAAACATTGGATAGCATTGTAAAATTCTGGTATCTTGATCTCTCTGAAACGGATACCATCATGCAGGAATTTTATTCCCTGCTTGGCAAACCCGCCACACGTTTTCCTTTCTGCCTGCTCCGTTCCTACCTTCTCTCAATCGTACTGAAAGTAGACCCATTACCGGATGGTGCAGGCTGCTTAAAATAACTCCTTTGTACGCCATCCTCAGTGGTTTCACCGCTGGTGACACTCCCGGCATCGGAACTTTTTACGATTTCTTTCACCGGCTGTTACAGTCTGACAAAGACAACTACATCAGTCAGGTTAAGCAAAAAAACCAAACCGGAAAAGGTACGTGGTGATAAAACTCCTGCTGGATTCCGCCCATGATACCTACCCACTCTATGAATACTGCAAAACAAACGGCATCACTCCTTTCATTGACCTCACCCCCGGCCATACGAGACACTTCAAATACAAAGATGACTTTACCATAAGTGAAGATGGCGTCCCTGTCTGCAAACTTGGCTTACGTATGCATCACGATGGTGTGGAAAGAGCAAAGCACCGTAAAAATACCGGTGTCCCCTCGCCAACCGGAAAAAAGTATGTTTCTGCGAACACCCCTGCTCCGATTCAAAATATGGCAGAACCGTACATATCCAACAGAAGGACAATCCCAGGATTTTTAACATACAATCAAGGGACAGTAAGGAATGGAAACTGGAATACAACAAACGAACCTCTGTCGAACGATCAAATAAACGTGAAAATATAGATTATAAACTGGAAGACGGCAGACACCGCTCCTCTAAGATGTGGTACTGCCGTCTTTATGCCATCATGATGCTGCAACATCTTGATGCATGGGAAATGCCGATCCGTGTAGACACGATTTTTACATTCTCACAGATGGCAACCTCAAAATAAGCATACCACGATTTCAAAAATCTCATCTAATATCAAGGGAAAAGTACTCCCTTTTTTCCACATTTATCTGATATCTTTCCAAAATTTCAAAATATTCAGTTGTCCAAATACAAATCTATGCCAACTTATTATGAATCCGAGAGGCTATTTTAATACATCCATACATATGCCTTTATAAAGGTTAAGCATATTATTAGAATCTCCGAAATCAGGAAAACTATGTGGTTAGTTTTTGCTAACTATCACTATATTAGCATAAGCTAACTACTTGTGCAACCCTTCTTTTCATAAGATTTATCTGTAAACCTGCATATGCCCAGTTGGGAACGCACCGTCACACAAGAAAGTCCGGCGGGCGCATTTGGCATCTATGAATTTATACCGCCTAATCGGCGGCGGGACATTTAAAGTATCATTTTTTAATGCTTTTTTTTCCAATTTGTGATACACTAATCAGGGATGTCATCTATTGTTCGTATCCAAACGCAACAGCTGTTCAAACAAAAACATGGAAGGAACTACATTATGAAAATCGGATTTGACAATCAACAATATCATATTACCCAATCAGAACATATAAAAGAGCGCATCTGCCAGTTTGGCCATAAGCTGTACCTGGAATTCGGCGGAAAACTGTTTGACGATTACCATGCTTCCAGAGTCCTGCCTGGTTTTGCCCCTGACAGCAAGCTTCAGATGCTGATGCAGCTTTCGGATCAGGCAGAGATTGTGGTAGCCATTAAGGCTTCAGACATAGAAAAAAACAAAGTCCGCTACGACTTGGGTATTACCTACGATCTGGATGTCCTGCGCCTGATTCAGTCCTTTCGGGACAGAGGCCTTTATGTAGGCAGCGTGGTCATTACGCAGTATACGGGCCAATCAGCAGCGGATAGATTTAAGGAAAAGCTGGAGGGCATGCAAATCCGGGTATACCGCCATTACCCCATTGACGGCTACCCTAACAATATTTCCACCATTATCAGCGACGACGGCTTCGGAAAAAACGATTACATAGAGACTTCAAGGCCTCTGGTTATCGTTACTGCCCCTGGGCCGGGCAGCGGCAAAATGGCCACCTGCCTTTCCCAGCTGTACCATGAAAACCGCAGAGGCATTAAGGCAGGCTACGCCAAATTTGAGACATTCCCCATCTGGAACCTGCCTCTGAAGCATCCGGTAAACCTGGCTTATGAGGCTGCCACTGCCGACTTAAATGACGTGAACATGATTGATCCGTTCCATCTGGAAGCCTACGGCAAAACCACGGTAAATTATAACCGGGATGTGGAGATCTTTCCGGTTCTCAATGCTATTTTTGAAGGCATTTACGGCGAAAGCCCTTACAAATCTCCTACGGACATGGGTGTCAATATGGTAGGCAACTGCATCATTGATGACGAAGCCTGCCGGGAGGCATCCCTTCAGGAAATCCTCCGCCGCTATTACCACGCTCTCAACCGGCTGGCCAGGGGAAACGGCTCAAAAGACGAAGTCTATAAAATCGAACTGCTTATGAAGCAAGCCAGGATCACGGTTAAAGACAGGAAAGTTGCTGTAGCTGCCAATGAGAAAGCAGAACTGCAGGAATCTCCTGCCGCTGCCATGGAACTTCCTGACGGACAGATCGTTACCGGAAAAACCAGCGTTCTTCTTGGGCCTTCTGCCGCCTTGCTTTTAAATGCAGTTAAGACCCTGGGCAGCATCCCTGACGAGATTCACCTTATCGCTCCGTCAGCCATTGAGCCCATCCAAAAATTAAAGGTAAACTATTTCGGCAACAAAAATCCCCGTCTCCATACAGACGAGGTGCTGATTGCGCTGTCCATGTGTGCCGCCACAGACGAGAATGCCCAGAAGGCTCTGGACCAGCTTTCAAAGCTGAAAGGCTGCCAGGCCCATACTTCCGTCATGTTGTCCAATGTGGATATCCGGACGTTTCAGCGGCTTGGAGTGGAACTGACCAGCGAGCCTATTTTCGAACACAACAAGATCTACCGATAACTGGCATCTGTTGTTTTTAGAAGTCCGCAGCAGCACTGCAAAGAAGGGCGGCTGGACAGGTTTTAAAAAACCCGGTCCAGCCGCCCTTTGTCATTTCCCTGCATTCTCCCATTGATTATCCTTCAATGGCAATATAATGGTTCTCCTCTGTCTTAGGCAGAGATTCCCTCTTTGGAACCGTCAGCTTCAGAATGCCGTTGTCAAATCTGGCCCTGATGTCCTCCTGAGTAATCTCCCTTCCAACATAGAATCTTCTCTGGCAGGAACCAGAATACCGCTCTCTGCGGATATACCTTCCCTTGTCATCCTTCTCGTCCCGATCCTGGTTTCTCTGGGCCTGAATAGTCAGATATCCGTCTTTCAGCTCCGCCTTAATATCTTCCTTCTTAAAGCCCGGCATCTCGATGTCCAGCTGGTATTCCTGATCCGTGTCCCGGATATCCGTCTTCATCACGTTCTGGGAATGGTTTCCATACAGGGCTTTGTCAATCGAAGGAAATGAAAAGTCCATCCAATCATCAAATAAATTTTCTCCAAAAATACTCGGCATTAACATAAGTCATTCCTCCTTTATTTTTTAATCATATTTCTTGCCATGGTCTCTGGCATATCCCAAGTCGCGAAGCAACTTGCATCATAAATGCTTCAGCATTTATTTTATCACAATGCGTTGACTGTTGTTACTATTCACTTCTTCATCGCTCATAGCAACTGTCTCTTTCCTTAGAACATTGGAATGGCAGAACCAATCGCCTATTCCATAGGATTATTATTTGCTCCCATATAGAAAAGTTATGCAACCTTCTCGCCTTTTTCCTTGTTCTGATTATGTTATAGCACAATTATTAGCACTCGTCAAGAGCGAGTGCTAATAATTGTGTGAAAAATTTGTGAACTATTCTCCCATTATGCGAAAATATTCCTCCATGCGCTCCTCCCCACTAAACAAATAATGGTACTGAACGATTTCATAATCCTGCAAAAGTTTCTCCGCTTCCCCCTCTCCCCCATCATGATTTGACAATCCCTTCTTAACCAACTGCCCATCCCCGCCAATGCCTTCTATCGCTTTCTCGCCAATCTGCCCATCCTCATGCTGGTGCAGCCTCCCCTCCCAGTCATAATACCCGTTTGCGCTG
>CATLBO010000146.1 GCA_949879025.1 uncultured Hungatella sp.
CAAGCTGAACAAATCTGGCGTCTGTCAGTTTCCCGCCTCCCTGAGACAACGTGTGGAGATCCGGCAGATCCATCTGCTCAAAATGAAGCCGGTAAAAGATGTCATAGCTAAAGGGCACCCCTGTAAAGTTGGTTCCTTTTTCCTGCTTAATATAATCCCAGAACGCTCCACTCATCAGATTGTATGTAGTAAGAAGCACTGTAGCCCCTGCATACAAATGGGTATTGATTACATTCAGTCCCATTGTATACTGCATGCCAAGATCGCAGATCGGGTGCTCTTTTTCTGTCCATCCAAAGGCAGCGGCCACATTCTTTGCATTTGCCTCCAGATTACCCTTCTTATACCGGACCAGTTTCGGACTTCCAGTGGAACCGGATGTTGTCATGCAAAGCTGAAGCTTATGGTGCAGAGGATACCTGTCATTTTCTGTCCGCAGCAGAACATATCCCCAAAATTCAAATACCTTCTCGTATTCAAAACGGCCTGTCTCTTCTATGGGGGCCCATATATAGGCAGGAGCGTAGATTTTAAGAAGATTTGCCAGCAAATCATCGTCTATTTTGGCGTTCAGCATAACAGGAACAGCCTCATGCTGGACAAAGGCCAAATATCCGATCACAGAACCTGCCGTGTTTTTACAGAGATGAAATATTAAAGAACGAGGCTCTGCCTGTTTGCCTGCGATATCCATCAGTTCTGCCAGCTCTCCATAAGTTACCCGATTTCCTTCATTATCTATTAATGCCAATGAATCACGGTTTTGTTTATCAATATTTAGAAACATAAGCCTGCTTCCCTCCATTTATATGATCGTACAGCCATCTACAGGCAATACCTGCCCTGAAATATATCCGGCATAATCACATGCCAGCAGCAGGCAGCCTCCTGCAATATCTTTCGGCTGGGCTATCCGTCCCATGGAGATATTGCTGATTCTGTTCTGCAGCTTTTCAATATCCGCCTGCTCCATCATTTCGGTCTGAGTAAGGCCGGGAGCAATGGAGTTGACCCTGATTTTCTTAGGCGCCAGTTCTTTGGCTGCGGATTTTGTAACAGCAATTACAGCGCCTTTCGTTGCAGAATAAACCAGTTGTCCCGGATTGCCTCTGACGCCAACCATAGAAGAGATATTAATAATGCTGCCGCCGTTTTCGTTTCTTGCCATAATCCGGCTGACTGCCTGGATCATCTCAATGGTGCCATACACATTTACACGGAACATTTTCTCCATGTTTTCCCGGGAGATCATTCCGATCAGCTCATTAAACTCCACTCCTGCATTATTTACTAAAACATCAATGTGTTCAAACCGCTTTTTTATTGCCATTACATTCTCACGTACAGCAGCCGGGTCAGAAATATCGAAATAATACGGGTGAAGATGTTCCCTTTGTGCGTTCTGCCCTATCCACGAATCGGCAGAACCTGGCCTTTTGTCATTGACAACAACCTGGGCGCCTTCCGAAACGAAAAGAAGAGCAATCTCCTTTCCGATTCCTCTTGCAGAACCTGTTACAATGCAGACCTTGTTTTGAAGTAAACTGCCCATTTTCTTTCCAGTCCCTTTTTAAAAATTCCTAAATATTGATTCCATGCTTTCTCAATATATTTTTTCCGTTTTCATAACCGCCGAAATGGAGAATGTCATCTGTCTCAAGCATAATTCCGAAAACCTCTTCCAATTCACTGATCAGCGTTAAGTGAGTCATCGAGTCCCACGCTTCAACGTCCTTAAAATTAAACAGGCCGTCCAGCTTACCCTTATCTACTCCAAAAACCGAAACAAAAATATCATTGTATTTATCAATATTGTTCATCATTTTCCTCCCGAAATATAACAGTATGTATTCTCAGAATTTTTCCTGAACCTGCCTTTGCAGCTGGCTTTCCGTCATATGCTCATAAATTTATGCACATCCGGCAATAGCCCTCCAATGTGTATATCTGTTTAATGCTCAGGCCGCTGCCCTACAATACGTGCAGGATTTCCGAAGACCTGGGCGTATGGCGGCACATCTTTCATCACAATGCTCCCTACGCCAATGTAGGCTCCGTCCCCAACTTTCACATGGCTCAGAATCACTGCATGGCTTCCTACATATACCTCTTTACCAATATCTGCACATGTAAGATTTGCAAATCCGCCGGTAGTAGAATAATCTCCCAGCCTGCCGTCCAGTGCAATGGTCGATCCAAGCAAAGTAACAAACTTTCCGATTTGCACTCCGCTTTCAACATTATATGGCGTCATTATGACGCTTCCTTCTCCTATTTCAACGTAATCGCCCATAATTACGTCAGGGGAAATAACCGTTTCAAATTTTGCCCCTTTTGCAGTCAGCATGTCAGAAACAATATGCTTTGTGCGGGGATCTGAGATGCCCATTACAAAAACCTGGTTTGGAGCTGGCGTCCAGTCTGAAATCCTGCCTATAATACTTAAGTCACATCGTTTCCCTTCCAGGGCATTGACGTTATCATCAATAAACCCAAGGATCTTCCATTTTCCGTCTGTATTTAATCTCCGCAGGCAGACAAAAACTTTCCTTCCCAGGCCGCCTGCACCAACAATAATCAGCTCCTTCAATGATGTGCCTCCTTTTCATCATTTTGTGCATTATAAATATTCTTACGCATCAAAACGGTCTGGACGGTTTTGAAAAAAATCTTCATGTCCAGCAGAAACGAAACATTCTGCGCATATTCAGCATCCAATTCAAACTTTCTCTCTTGAGTAATGGATTGTCTGTAATACGCCTGTACATACCCGGTAAGGCCCGGTCTGACCGTAAGGCGGGTACGGCGTTTCTCGTCGTATTCTTCCAGGGGCTTATTAATTGTTGTTGGCCTGGGGCCTATAAAGCTCATATCCCCCAGCAGAATGTTATAGATCTGCGGCAGCTCATCAATAGAAGTCTTTCGCAAAAACCTTCCTGTTTTCGTAATACGGGGATCATCCGGCGCATTGTATGTGGAATTATCTTTGTTTCTTATATCAGGTGCATTCATTTTCATGGAACGGAACTTATACATCTGGAATATGCGCCCGTACAAGCCCCTTCGCTTTGCCTTATAAAAAATGCTTCCTTTGTCCTCAAAATAAATAACCGGGGCAACCACAATTGTCAGAAGCAGGATAAAGGGAAGGGCTGCCAAAGACAGCAGCAGATCAAGCATCCGCTTCCCATATTTCCTATACACCTCTGTCCTCCCTCTTCTGCACCTGCACATCCATCATTTCCAGCGCTTCATTTGCTGCCTTGCCTGACTCTTTCGCCGTCTCTGCCTGAGTTACCACATAAGCAACCCGGTCATCGCTGCTGCGCACAGATTCAATCACGTCACCAGGCTTCATAATCTGGGATACCTCAATGACTCCGTCCACGGCCCTGGCCGCCTCCATACCGTCCACATGATCCAGTACCCCATATTTTTTGCTGGTGAGAAAGCGGACAGAGGCTCCCTTTTCATAAAGCTTCGTAAGATTCGGCTCTTCTCCGCACAATACCTTGATGGTTTCCTTCACCATGTCGATTCCCGTTGACAGCCAGACCAGGTGAGAAGTAATACAGTCGCCTCCAAGCCGTGCGCCAAGCTCCACGATCTTCGGCCCTTCCTCCGTTACGATCAGTTCCACATGGGCCGGCCCGGCTGTGATTCCCAGCGCTTTAACCGCACGTCCTGCAATATCACGGATTCTGGCTTTTGTCTCCTGATTAAGCCCTGACGGCTGGTTGTGCCCTACTTCAACAAAATGCGGCGGGCCGCAGGTGATCTTATCCGTTATCTGAAGTACATGGGCTTCTCCCTTCCAGCTCAGCATCTCCACGCTGACCTCCGGCCCTCTCATATACTCCTCAATTATGACCTGGCCGCTGCGGGACTGCCCCCTGGAATATCCGTATTTATCCATCAGTTCCACATAATTATGAACCAGCGCCACTCCCCTGCTTGCCGCATTGTCCGTAGGCTTCATGATGCATGGATAGGAAACTTCCTTCCCTATGCTTTTCAGCTTCTCTGGAGAATCCGCCACTTGGAACCATGGGGTTTCCACCCCATGGGCCTTTAACGCTTTGATCATCTCCCCTTTGTCTGTGGCAAGCAGCGCCGTGTGCCGGGTGATTCCCGGCAGCCCCATCTTTTCGCTGGCATAGGCAACTGCCCTCATGGGAAGATCCGTTGCCAGCGTAAGGAACCCGTCGGCATGAAAATCCCTGGCAGCATCCAGCACCCCTTCCGGGTCTATGGTACTTACATGATAGAACTTGTCTGCCAGAGGGATTCCCACCGCATTGGCATTGTAATCAATAACCGCCGTCTCATATCCCATCTCTTTTGCTTTTCTTATTCCCGGAACCTGCTCGATAGCGGCTCCCATTATCATCAGACGCTTCAATCTTATTTCCTCGCAATTTTTCGCATCAGCATCATCGCCTCCGCATATTTCAGGCAGCATTGATTTCCATAGAATTCTGCAACGTTCCTGATCCCTTCCAGGGACCGGGGATGGGGATACTCCCTGACTTCACTGGCATATCTGGAAAAGGCATGGATCTTCCGCTCTATCTGATCCTCGATGTCCACCCACACATTAGGATTAAATTCCCCCGGCGTTTTCAGCTCCGTGCTTCCCACAGTATAAAAAGCATATATTTCTTTTACGGATTCCGCCCCGGGTCTTAATGCCACACTGGCCGCTTCAAAGGTCAGGGCATGATCCCGGTTCAGATCCCCTCCAAACTGCACATAAACGATCTCTGGCCTAAATGCATCCACCACCCTTTCAATGGGCGTTATCAGCTCAACCAGGGAGAATCGGTCCAGCCGCTGGTCCGGAAAGTCAAAACGGTTCGTGTTGGAAATGCCCATAATCTCAGCCGCTTCGGCTGTGGCTTCCTGCTGGCCCATCTCCTTCCCCCCGTACCGCAGGGATTCCCCCTCGCACATGATGATGCTCCAAACCTCGTCTCCCTGATCCGCATGGCGGATTAATGCCCCTCCGCAGCCCAGCAGCTCATCGTCTGGGTGGGCTCCAATTACTAAAACACGGCTCATATGTTTTCCTTTCGCTGAAACGGCCCTGCTGGATTGCCTGCTACTGTGGTGCCTTCGGCAACATCCTTGACCACCACTGCCCCCATGCCTATTACACAGTTGTCTTTCACCTGGCGCTGATCCCGGATCATGCTGGTAGCTACCCAGCAGTCATGGCCAATGCGCACGCTTCCCATGATCACGGTTCCTGCCACCACGATGGTTCGCTTTCCGATTACCACATTATGGGCAATATGGCAGAGATTGTCCACCTTTGCATACTCCATAAGGCGAGTATCGTCAATGGCGCCGCGGCATACGCAGGTCTGGGCGCCTACAGAAACATGATCTTCAAGAGTCACGCCTCCGTAGTGCTTCATAAACTTCAGGGCATTGTCTTCCTTCAGAAAGGCAAACCCGTCTTCGCCGATAACGGCGCCGCTTTGGATGACGCAGTTCTTTCCAATGGCCACCTTCCCTTTGATTGTCACATTGGAGCCGATCCTGCTTCCGTCCCCAATGATGGTTTTCGATGATACATACGTAAACGGCCCAATGGATACGTTTCTCCCAATCACCGCCCCGTCCTCAATCACCGCCTTCGGGGAAATGACAGCAGCATCCTCTTCCCCCCAAAACTTTTCGAGAACATCAAAAAACACATCTTTAGGGTTCTTAACCTGGATCTGACATTTCGCATTGGCGATATTTTTCATCCCCTCCTGGGTAATCAGGCAGGCAAAGCTTTCAGGCATGCAGAAGTCAGCGTCTTCCAGCGTTGCAGCCTTCCGCAGCCAGGAAATTGTACCCCTGCGGTATTGATAGATGCTGGAATACCCGCTTAGTTCCTGATTCATATCTCCGTCTGCCGTAAACGGGATGTTGGAGGATTTAAAAAATTCAATAATGTCCCCAATCCTCATGAGTGTCCCCTTTCATACCTGTAAAAGCCTTCTCCTGTCTTCCTGCCAAGCTTCCCCTCCCTTACCATTTTCTTCAGCATAGGCTGGGGAAGGTACCGATTATCCCCCGTCTCTTTCAGCATCACGTTAAGAATGGCAAGAACCACGTCAAGGCCAATCAGGTCGCCCAGAGCCAGCGGCCCCATGGGATGGCTGGCCCCAAGTTTCATAGCAGTGTCAATGTCTTCCACAGAAGCCACGCCTTCTGCGCAGATGCCGACAGCTTCATTTATCATAGGTATCAGCATGCGGTTAACCACAAATCCTGGTGCTTCCTGTACTTCCACAGGCGTTTTCCCCAGGTCTCTGGCAATTTCCATGACCTGGCCCACCATTTCCTGAGGCGTCTTTTCCGTGGCAATGACCTCCACCAGCTTCATGACCGGAGCCGGATTAAAGAAATGCATGCCAATAAGCGGGCGGGAAAGTCCCTGGCCGATTATCTGGATGGGCAGCGACGAGGTGTTTGTGGCCAATATGCACTGCGGCCTGCAGATCCTATCCAGCTGTCCCAGCACTTCTTTCTTAATTCCTGCATCCTCAGCAACTGCTTCCACCACCAGATCCGCATCAGCCGCCAGTTGTCGGTTTCCCGTCTCAATTCTTGCCAGGCACCTGTCAGCTTCCTGCCTTGTAATTTTCCCCTTTGCGGCCAGCTTCTCAAACGCCTGGATTACCTTATCCTTGCCATTGCTTTCGGAGGACTCCCTGCCTTTGCAGAGATACACTTTTTCTACCTTCCCACACTGGGAAAATACCTGGGCAATGGACGGCCCCAAAGTTCCAGTTCCTATAACCGCAACCTTCATGATGGCGTCACTCCTGTCTTCCAATATTTTTTATGATTGTGCTGCAGCCCATGCCCCCTCCAATGCAGAGAGCGGCAAGGCCCATTGCTGCGTTCCTCTGCTTCATCCCATGGATAAGCGTCACAAGGATGCGGCAGCCCGATGCTCCTACTGGGTGTCCCAGAGCTATAGCCCCGCCGTTTACGTTAAGCTTTTCATCAGGGATCTTTAGTTCACGCTGAACAGCAATAGACTGGGCGGCGAAAGCCTCGTTGCATTCCGCCAGGTCCATGTCTTCCATGGACAGGTTCAGCTTCTGGAGCAGCTTTTCGGTGGAAGCCACAGGCCCCACTCCCATAATCGCCGGATCAACGCCTCCCAGCGCCCCTCCGATCCATTCCGCCTGGGGATGAAGGCCCAGTTCCTGTACCTTCTCTTCTGAAACCAGCACAACTGCGGCAGCTCCATCATTAATTCCCGAGCTGTTTCCGGCAGTTACTACCCCGTTACTGCAGAATACTGGCTTCAGCCTTCCAAGGGACTGGGCCGTGGTGCCGGGACGGGGACCTTCGTCAGTGTCCACAATCTCGTCTCCTTTACGCCCTTTGATAACCACCGGAACGATCTCTTGCCTGAAACGGCCCGCTGCTTGGGCATCTGCCGCCTTGTTTTGAGAACGGGCCGCAAATTCATCCATCTCTTGGCGGGTGATGCCCCATTTTTCTGCAATGTTCTCCGCTGTAATGCCCATATGATAATCATTCACTGCATCCCACAGTGCGTCA
>CATLBO010000147.1 GCA_949879025.1 uncultured Hungatella sp.
ATGCAGGATCTTAATCAGCTGAAACAGGGAAAATTTCCTGTCAAAAAATAAAAATAGCTGCCGGAAACCTATTGACCATGTGGTTGCCACATGGTTTATAATTACTTATGGGTTGATAAATAAATACCAAACAACCCTGATAATATTGTGCCGGAGCCCCTTTACATCTGACAAAAAATCATCTCATAAAATCAGGCACAAAGAGACTCCGAAAGTACATGATAAAAAAGGGAGGAAAAGACCATGAGGAAACAGATTTCCATGCTTCTGGCAGCAACTCTGGCCGCCAGCGGGGCAATGAGCGGGTGCTCCGCAAAACCGGCGCAGGCACCTGAAACCGCCGAAACCACGGCAGCCGAAACTACCTCAGAGGCAAAGACAGAACCTCAGGAAACCACCAAAGAGACAGGAACATATTTGCCGGGAAGCTATACAGCTGCTGCAAAAGGCTTTGGCGGCGACGTGACAGTAACCATTACCGTGGATGCAGAATCCATTACAGATGTGGTGATTGAGGGAAGCCAGGAGACAGACGGCATCGGAAGCAAGGCCGTGGAGGAACTTACGGCAGCGATTAAAGATGCCCAAAGCCCACAGGTGGACGGAGTAAGCGGAGCCACAATTACCAGCAAGGCGATTCAGACGGCAGCCCAAAAGGCCATTGCCCAGGCAAAAGGGGAGGAAGAAGGCGGCGCTGTCAGCGTGAAAATGGTTCCGGGAACCTACACTGCAGCGGCCCAGGGATTTGCCAAGGCAGAGCTTTTGGAAGTCAGCGTCACGGTCAGCCAGGACCGGATCGAGTCTGTAGAGGTAAATCCGGACAATGGGGAGACAGCCACAGTACTTCAGTCCGCTATTGATCTCATGATTCCCAGAATCATAGAACACCAGTCTGTGACTGTAGATGCTGTCTGCGGAGCCACAGTGTCCAGCAATGCCATTAAGACAGCTGTGGAATCAGCCCTTGTACAGGCCATTACAGCGGCAGGGGGCCAGGAGACAGACATAGAGGCATTTTATGCGGATGTGCCTGTAAGCACGGCCAAGGAAGAGCTGGATGTGGACATTTTGGTCATTGGCATGGGCGGTTCCGGACTGTCGGCAGCTATGAGCGCAGCCCAGGCGCAGTATGAAGCCGCAGGAGGCGACGCATCAAAAGTAAGCGTCCTGGCCATTGACAAGGCAGGAAAATACGGCGGGACTTCAGCGCTGACCAGCTCCCCCATGGCTGTAAATCCGCCCAGCATGGTAGAAAAGAAAGGCTCAGACTATGTGGACACACAAGTGTTCATGGAGGACTGGCTTAACTATACCGAGGGGGATGCCAAGGAAGAACTGGTGGACATTATGATAAACAAATCCGGCGAGACCCTGGACTGGCTGATGGATCTGGGCTTTGAATTTGCGGAGCCGGTTCCAGGCTTTGGGACTCCCTATGAAGTGGTATGCTACTATGGGGAAGGGTTTATCGGATCTGACGGGCAGACCACAAGCAAATCCGTAGTGGGAAGCTTTTTTGACAAAATGGCGGCATCCTATGAGGAAATCGGCGGAACATATCTTTTGGAAACCGAGGGAAAAGAGCTGATAATCCAAGACGGAAAAGTGGCAGGAGCCAAAGCCCAGGGTGCAGACGGTACAGAATACATAATCCACGCAAAGGCGGTGATTCTGGCAGGAGGCGGATTCGCAGGCAGCAAGGAGATGGAGGAGAAATACCTTACCAATGAATATTATCCTCTTAACGGCGCCTGGAACCTGTTTGGATGCGCCCAGAATGACGGAAAAACCATTGAAATGGCATTGGATGCAGGCGCAGGCACTTACAATATCAGCGTACCTCCTATGGTTCATATCGGGGGGATTCCGGTACTGATGCATGATTATCCGGTAAACAAAATTGACGGTCAGACTGATATGTGGACCCATCGGACTGCAACCTGGTCTCTGAATGACATTCCCATGGTAATGGCCCTGTCTCCAGATACAATGGCAGTTAATATGGAAGGAAAAAGGTTTACAGATGAAAGCGGATTAGCCATGATGGACCCATGGAAGGCAGGACCTGAATTTTATTCCATCTGGTCTGATGCAAGAATCAAGGACGTGCAGGAAAACGGATTTGAATATGCAAGTACAGGACTGTTTATTAACCAGGGAGGCGTTCCCGTAAAAACTCCTGTTCCGGAGATCTATGAAGTACTTGATAAAGCGGCAGAATACGGACTGGTTTACAAAGGCGATACCATCGAGGAACTGGCAGAGCAAATAGGCGTAGATGGGAAGAACCTGCTGGAAAGCGTAAAGGGCTACAATGCTTACTGCGAAACCGGAAAGGCAGAAGGAGAGATTGAAAAGGCAGATCGGATCTACAGCCCGGAGGGCGCAGATCTGGGCGAAGCCCATTATAAGAAAGGCATTGGGGAAGAGGGGCCGTTTTATGCCATAAAAGGCGCTTCCTGGTGCTACAGCACAGCAGGAGGCCTGGACGTGGATAATAAGATGCGGGTTTTGAAAGAAGACGGCAGCACACCTATAGAAGGGCTGTATGCAGTTGGAACAGATACCATCGGCGTGCTTTTGACAGAAAAGAAGGAGTATGTAAAATACGGCGGCGCAGCGCAGGGATGGGCGTTTACATCTGGAAAAGAAGCCGGAGCCAATGCGGCGGCTTTTGCAGCGGAAAAGTAGAAATGTGATAATGAGAAGGAATTGTCCCTTTTATGCAGCTTTTGCAGGAAGGGACTTTTCATTTCTAAATACCTTGGCAGACTCAGCCTTTATGGGACTGCCTTTCAGCTGCATTCCAAAGCCGGCAAGCCATGGCCTGGAACATACGTCAGGCTTAGCGTAACCTGTTTTTAATAATTATGTAATAAATGTAAAAAAGTGGACATATTTAATATAGGAGGCAGGAAAATTCTGCCTTGGAAAGAGAGGTCCGCTTTTTATGAAGAAAAACAGAATTGTTAAAATGGTAATGTCTGCAGCAGCTGCTGCTTATGTGGCGGTTATGCCGGTTCAGGCAGAAGAGACAGAGGAAGAGATAATCATAAAGGAGTGGGGAGATGCATACACAGGCCCTCAGCCTCAGGAGGGGCCTGAGATGTTAAACGAATATACAGCAGATGCCAACGGGCTAAGCGGAAACAACACAATGGAAGAAACAGAAAGCCAGGCAGGCAGTCGGCCGGGGCCGGGTAGGCCCTGCCTTCGGGACGTAGGCAGGGAACAGGAGACTGAAGGTGATCAGGCATCCTGCCAGCCGGAGCACCTAAGCGGCATTTTAGGAGCCGGAGAGATTCTGGAGGCGGAGTACGCTGCCATGGGAGCTGTTTCCGGTGAGGAAATAGAAGAAATTTCTGCGGAAAAGGCGGAGATGGAGGAATTGATCAAACGGACAGGATATGGTCCCCATTTGCTTCTGTATAAAAAAGAGGAAGAAGAAAAACAGGAGCCAAAGACAGAACCAGAGTCACCGGCTTACTCAGAGGAAGATCTTTATATCCTGGCTCATGCCATCTGTGGGGAAGGACAGGGGTATCCTGATGACGAGCAGCTGTATATTGGCTCTGTTATCTTAAACCGAAGATCCCACAGGGCGTTTCCAGATACCATAAAAGAGGTCGTGTTTCAGAGAGGGCAGTACGCCTGCACCAGGGACGGAAATTATGACCGGGAGCCTACAGAGGCAAACTGGAGAAATGCCAGATGGCTGCTGGAAAACGGAAGCATTCTTCCAGGGAACGTGGTGTATCAGGCCAGTTTCCGGCAGGGCAGCGGGCTTTATGTCCAGACAAGATATCACAAATACTGCTATCGGTAAAAACTTGTAAATTTTTTTAATCTGTGGCATGATAGGGGAGGATTTGCACACTATATTACAGAAAATGCACCATAGAAGAAAGAATATATCAGGAAACAGGCCTGCAGTCAGAGCCTGGCGGAACATGGTGGAAATGTCTGCTGCCTGATAGGAAAAGGATATTGGAAGAAATGAGCAATGCATATGAGGAGCTGAAGCCCTGCCTGGAGCAGGCCCAGGCATTTCAGACTGCGAAAATACTGTTTGAGTGGGATAATGAGACCCTGGCTCCCAAAGAGGCGGAAGGCAATACGGCAAAAGTGGTGGGAACCCTGTCCAGCGCTTACTTTTCTGCAGTGACAGATGCCAAAGTAAAAAAACTGGTGGAACAGTGTCAGAAAGACAGGGACAGCCTTACAGAGACAGAACGTGCTATTGTAAGGGAACTGGCGGAGGAGATTGAGAAGCTGGAGTACATTCCGCCGCAGCAGTATCGGGAATTTGCGGAACTGACCGCCCGCTCAACAGGGATTTGGGCTAAAGCGAAAAAGGAAAATGATTTCGAAAGTTTTGCCCCTGTTTTAAAGGAGATCGTAGATTACACGAAAAAATTTGCCTCCTACCGGATCAAAAAGGGACAGAAATTGTATGATGTGATGCTGGATGACTATGAGAAAGGGTTTGACATAAAGACTCTGGATCAGTTCTTCGGCACACTGAAAGATCAGCTTGTCCCCTTCCTTAAAAAACTGACAGACAGCGGGGAAAGCATAGACAGCAGCTTCCTGACAGGAGATTACAGAGAAGAAGATCAAGAAAAAATCGGACGGTTCTTCGCAGAATATGTAGGGTTTGATTTTGACAAAGGAGTCATGGCAGTCAGCGCCCATCCGTTTACTACCAATCTTCACAACAAAGACGTAAGAATCACCACCTGCTACAATAACCATGTGGACGATTCCCTGTTTTCTGTGATCCATGAGTCCGGTCATGCCATTTATGAGCTGGGGATTCCAGATAGTCTGACTCAGACTTTGGCAGGGCAGGGAACCTCCATGGGCATGCATGAATCCCAGTCCCGCTTTTTTGAAAATATCATTGGAAGGAATCAGGCGTTTTGGGTTCCGGTTTATGAAACGCTTCAGAAACAATTTCCCCATCAGCTGGGCAGCGTGTCCATGGAGCGGTTCGTAAGGGCTATCAACAAAGTGGAGCCAAGCCTTATCAGAACCCAGGCAGACGAGCTGACCTACAGCCTTCATGTGCTGATCCGGTATGAAATTGAGAAAATGCTTATTGAAGAGGATCTGGATGTGGAGAAGCTGCCAAAGATTTGGGCGGACAAATACCAGGAGTATCTGGGAGTAAGGCCTGAAAACGTATCTGAAGGCGTTCTTCAGGACATCCACTGGTCTCAGGGATCATTCGGATACTTTCCGTCCTATGCCCTTGGAAGCGCATTTGGGGCCCAGTTCTATCATTACATGAAGAAAAACATGGATTTTGAAGGGCTTTTAAGAAAAGGGGATATTAAGACAATCCGGGAATTTCTGCGGGTAAATATCCATCAATACGGCAAACTGAAGACCAGCCGGCAGATACTGAAGGATGTGACAGGAGAAGACTTTAATCCTCAATACTACATTGATTATCTGATGGAAAAATATGGGAAGCTCTATCACATAGAAACGGGAAAATAAGGTTACTGCCTGATGGTGCCTGACAAACAGCAGCAAAATAATCTTGTGTTCCATGGCAAGACATTCCCCGATAAACCTGTATGAGCCAGCAGTGGACAGGCCGCTGGACATGAAAAATCAGGCGGGTGCATTTGGCATCCCTGAAAGCATGCCGCCTATTGGGCGGCGGGACTTTTATAGTAAAATTAGAAAAAACAGTTGCAATCCCCAGGGAATCATTTTATAATATCTACTGACATGGATGCAAAGGAGCATTAGGCGTTTCCTAATGCTCCTTTTGTACATATGTGCTTTGAAAGCGCATACACAAGGACAGAAGGAGAGAGCAATTATGAAAAAGTATTTATCTTTGCTGCTGGCCGGGGCTGTGGCTCTTGGCGCTTTAAGCGGCTGCAGCTCGGCATTTGAGGATAATACCCAAAGCGGGGCGGCCTCAGCCTCAGATGAGAGTACAGCGGCCTCCAAGGGAAGCCCAGGAGAGACACAGGCAGTAAGCCAGACAGCGCCTGGAAGCAATATGCTCCATATTCCTGCAAAAGATGAATTCCCTACTGTAGATACTCAGAAAGATACGGAATTTTACGTGGTTCCGTTAAATATCTATGACCGTCTGGTAGAGTGCCAAGTGGTGGACGGGGTGGCTGAGATTGTCCCCAGCCTTGCAAAGTCATGGGAAGTCAGTGATGACGGCCTGGTATATACCTTCCATCTCCGTGATGACGTTGTGTTTCACAACGGAGAAGTGCTGACAGCGGATGACGTGGTGTACACCATTGACCGGATGATGAATCCTGATACGGCTGCCAGAAACACAGATGCCTATAGCATGATCAAGGGAGCCAAGGCCAGGTTAAATGGGGAGGCGGACAGCGTAGAGGGGGCAGCGGCTCTGGATGAGCACACTGTGGAGCTTACTCTGGAAGTTCCTTTCGGGCCGTTTTTGGCGAACCTGGCCACGCCTGCCTGCTCCATTTACAACCGCAAAGCCACAGAGGAGGCAGGGGATCAGTTCGGCATTGATCCGCAGCTGACTATTGGCACCGGCCCCTTTAAGATGTCAGACTGGGTGCTTAACGACAAGCTGACCATGGTGCGCAATGACGATTACTTTAAGGGAGCGCCTAAACTGGACGGCATTGAGGTGATTCAGGTTCCTGACGAGAATACCCAGAAACTAATGTATGAAAACGGGGAGCTGGATATTGTGGATTTAAGCAGCTCATCCTCCCAGCTGGCATATTTCCTGGGAAATGACGCATATAAGGATAATCTGGTTACAGGCCCGGAGGCAGGATGCTATTTCTACGTATTTAACCAGGATATGAAGCCTACTGACGATGTACGGGTGAGAAAGGCCGTCTCCATGGCCATTGACCGCCAGACGATTTTAGATCAGATGTACAGCGGCGCAGGCCATGTGGTAAATTCCATGCTGCCAGATGGTGTCCTTGGGGCCTATGACACCCAGGAGATCCCCTATGATCCGGAAAAAGCCAAGGCGCTTCTTGCAGAAGCAGGGTATGGGGAGGGCTGCCAGCTGGAGATCTACCAGCAGACAGACAACCCGGATGCCCTTGCCATTAATCAGGTGGTTCAGTCCATGCTTAACGAAGTGGGGATTACAGTGACCATTAAGCAGATGGATGATGCGGCATACTTTGCAGAGCGTAAAGAAGGACGCCTGGGCATGACCAGGGCATCCTGGAAGGCGGACTTTAATGATCCGGACAATTTCCTGTATACGTTCTTTACAGAGAGAAATGCAAAGATCCGTTCCAATAACCATAAGAACACAGACGTATACCAGTGGCTGGAGGATGCCAGAGCCATGACAGACGAGGATGAGCGTATGGCGCTGTACCAAAAGATCGAGACTGCCATGGTACAGGAGGACGCTTCAGTGCTGCCCTTATTCCAGATGGATCATATTGTAGTGGTCCAGGACTGGGTAAAAGACTTCCATGTGGCATGGAACGGGTGGAGCGACGTTTCCTACTATACGGTTTCTCTCGAAAAATAGGATTCT
>CATLBO010000148.1 GCA_949879025.1 uncultured Hungatella sp.
TACCAAAACACACCCGCCAAGTTCTTTCGGCGACAGTTTCTGCCCCAGTATTACCCATCCTGCCAAAAGAGAAAATACTGATTCCAGGCTTAAAATCAAAGATGCCAAAACCGGGTCCGTATTTTTCTGGGCAACTACCTGAAGAGTATATCCCACGCCGCAAGACATAACCCCTGCATACAAAACAGGGGCCCACGCCGCTTTTATAGAAGCAATGTCAGGGTTTTCAAAAAACAGCGCAGCACCAGTAGAAATAATCCCGGCAGTAAAAAACTGCACGCAGGAAATAACTACCCCATCTGCTTTTGGAGAAACATAATCAATAACCAAAATATGAAAGGAAAAGCAGACAGCGCAGAGAAATACATATATATCCCCTTTGCTGATTTTCAGCCCTTCTGTCATGCACAAAAGATACATGCCTGCAGTGGCCAGCACCACGCTTAGCCACACGCTCCAGGGAATCTTTTTCTTCAAAAAGATTCCCAGAACAGGCACAATAACAATATAAAGCGCTGTTATAAATCCTGCCTTGCCCACTGTAGTCTCGGCAACGCCAAACTGCTGAAAAGAACTGGCTACAAACAGCACAACGCCGCAGCAGATCCCGCCTAAAATTCCCGCTCTGGTGTGATTCTTCTGCCTGGCAGCGTCGTCGGCCGCTTTATCTTTGTCCCCCTTTCTGCTCCTCATTGCCAGTATTAGGGGCAGCAGCACAACACCGCCTATAAGAAACCGGCACCCGTTAAACGTAAACGCCTTCACATATTCCATCCCCACGCTCTGGGCTACAAATGCCACGCCCCAGATAAATGCCGCAAGTCCCAGCAGCAGGTTGCTGCCCATCTTTGTTCCGACCTTTTTTCTTCCGTCCATGTTATGCCGACTCCTGTCTGTCTTCTTAATTTATTTCTGCTCCATATATGCCTGAAACCCGGAGCTGTATTCCTCACTTCCGTCCTGGAATATCCACATGGCTTCCACGTTATCCATGGATTCAATCAGTTCTTTTCCATCCTCGAATTCCATATTGAACACTGCCGTGGACAGGCAATCTGCCATTCCCGAATCCCTGCACAGAATGGACACGGAAGCATATTTGTCCCATGGCATCAGAAGATCCGGATGGATAATATGGTGGTACGTTTTGCCGTCCACCGTGTAATACCTTTGATAAGTACCGCTGGTAACCAAAGACATATCCTTTAATTCTACTGTATGAAGATACGTGGTATCACTGGACAGATCCGGGTTCTGGATGCCCACCTTCCACAGGGTGCCGTCAGCCCTGCTTCCTATGGCCCGCACATTTCCCCCGACACTAATAAGCCCGAATTCCAGTCCGTCCTCCTCCAGCTTCCGGCATGCCATCTCCGTGGCATACCCTTTTGCAACTGACCCCACGTCAAGGCTCATATCCTTGTCCGGCAGGTAGACTGTGGAGGCCTCCTCATCAATAACCACCTGGCTGATATCCGTATGCTCTGCTGCCTGCCTAAGTTCCTCCATAGGAGGCAATTGTGCATGTTCCGAATCGTAAATCCCTTCTGTACGGTACTCATGCCATATGGACAGCACGCTTCCCATAGCCACATTCATGCGGCCTTTGGTCTTCTCATTCATCTCTACAGCTTCCTTCAGCAGATCTATAATGCGCTGATCCACCTGAACCGGAGCAATGCCTGCCTGGTCATTAATCGTCTTAATATTTGCAATGCCCTCATAATCATTGTAAATATCGTATAACTGATGGTAAATCTCCAATTCATCATAAAGTTCCTGGGCATAGGCTTTAAAGCTTTCTTCATCTTCCGTATAGCCTACAATACTGGTTACAGTATCAAATAAACTTAAAAACTGGGCATCATGCCGCTCCAGCTTCTTTGCCGGCTCTTCCTTCTTACAAGCCGACATAAAAAGCAGAATCAGAACTGCCGCAGGCAAAAATATAGCTGCCGCTGATATCCGTCTCTTCATAAAATTCACTCCTGTTCTTCTCTATTTTCTATATAAGGCCATAATTTCTATGACGCATTCCTGTTTTTCCATTCCCAATGCAGCTCAGTAAATAACCTGCATTCTCATTATTTATATCACCATCCGTCCCATTGCCGACTTTCCCATATAAATCCCTTTTACGTCTGCCTTTCAGCGCACTTCCGATTATATCATAAAAAAATGCCAGGTCAACGCTCTTTCTGCCAGAAACTGCAAACTTTGTCTTTCAAAGAGACAGTTTCCGGCCCATCTGGCATTTGGCCAGGCGAATTCTGCTTTTGCCAAAGGAAGCCCTTTCCTTTCTTAACATTTTCTCAACATTTTCGAAATCCCCTTGTCCTTCCTGTCAGCCTGTGTTATAATCCACGGAAGCTGGTAATATTCTATTAAAAATGCCAGCTATCTGCAAAAGGCATAATGCGCATATTGAAGGGGCAGATATGAGATTCATTCTAAAGGAAAGGTGGATGTATGAAAAGTTTCTTATCACGCTATAAGCATGCGTGGATCTTGTGTTATGGATTTATTTACTTGCCATGGTTTTTGTATCTGGAGAAAACAGTTACAAGGAATTATCACATTATACACACTTGGCTTGACGACCTGATTCCTTTTAACGAATATTTTATCATACCCTATTTTTTATGGTTTTTCTATGTAGGCGGCGCTATCCTGTATTTCTTTTTTAAGAGTCCTCAGGAATATTACCGTATGTGTGCTTTTTTATTTACAGGCATGACATTAAGCCTGTTTATCTGTACTATATACCACAACGGCACAGACCTGCGCCCTGTAGTTGACCCGGAGAAAAATGTTTTTGCCTGGATGGTATCTCTTCTTCACCAGGCTGACACTTCCACCAATATCTTTCCCAGCGTCCATGTGTTTAACTCCATTGGAGTCCACATTGCCGTGGCAAAAAGCAGCTGCTTTAAAGATCGGCCCTGGGTTGTGCGGCTGTCCTTTATTATAGCAGCATCTATTTGTGTTTCTACCGTGGTTTTAAAGCAGCATTCTGTTGTAGACGGATTCGGCGCCATGGTAATGAGCTATGCGCTTTATCCCCTGGTTTACGGCGAGGGTTACGCTTCCAGCCGACGGAAGATAGCAAGAAAGGCCTTGAGCTGATGCTCAGGGCCTTTTGGCTGTCGGCAAAAAACTTTCTATTCTCTCGATTTGTCACAAAAACCTTTGACGCTGCCTTTTCCATTTTCCGCTCCGATATTCCCCGAAGGAAATCAGATAGTTGGCCAGCCATCCCACGGGCACTGCCATCCACACAAAGGAAATCCCCCATCTTGGCGCACATGTTACCGCAATCGCCACCCGGATGGCCAGGTTCACCATGTTTGCCACCGTAAACATCTTCATGTCTCCAGCCCCCCGCAGAACGCCGTCTGTAATCATCTTAAGCCCGATGAGCGCAAAAAACCATCCGATAAATCTCAAGTATCCGGTTCCGGTTTCAAAGGCCATGACACTTCCTTCATCCCCTAAAAACATCTCAATCAGCGGCCTGCTGCACGTTTCCAGCCACAGGCACAGCACTGCTGCCGCAGAGAATACAATGGCATATCCTGTGCGGTATCCCTGCCTTATGCGGTCATATTTTCCTGCGCCCATATTCTGAGCCGTATAGGACGACATGGCGTTGCCCATTGCAGCCATGGGAACCACACAGATGCTTTCCACCCGCATTCCTGCCGAAAATCCTGCCAGCATCTCTGCTCCAAAGCTGTTGACTACGGACTGGACAAGCATCATGCCGATAGACACTGTAGACTGCTGAAGAATAGACGGAAGGGCAATTCTGGCCATATTAGAAAACTCGTCTCGGTCAAACAATCCTCCCTGCCAGGACTTGCCGTACCTTTTCATCTCCCTCAAAAAGATCACAAAAGAGCAGGCGGCAGAGATGCCCTGGGCAATCAAAGTTGCCCATGCTACTCCTGCCACGCCCAGGCCTGCACTGCGGACCAGAATCACATCCAGGATCATATTAAATACAGAAGAAAATATCAGCAAATACAGCGGAATCCTGGACTTGCCCAGGGCATTGAACATGGATGACAGAATATTATACATAAAAAGAAAAGGCAGCCCCAGAAAGTAAATCCGCAGATACTCTGACGCCTGGGGGAGGGCCTGGGCCGGTGTGTTGAGCCATACCATGATCTGCCTAGAGAAGAAAAGGCCGAACCCGCCCAGAGCCAGGCTTAAGACTGCAAACGTTGTCAGAGCCGTTACCACGGACATCTTCATTTTCTCATAACTTCTGGCGCCGAAATACTGGCTGGTAATCACTGACGCCCCTGCGCCTCCGCCTATGGCAATGGAAATAAACACCGTAGTAAGCGAATAGGATGCTCCTACTGCTGCCAGAGCCTGCTCTCCCACAAATCTTCCTACTACTACTGAATCCACCATGGTATAGAACTGTTGAAACAGATTGCCGATAATCATGGGCATCACAAATTTCAGCAGCGCCTTCAAAGGTTTTTCCTGAATCAAATATTCTTTTCCCACTTTTCTCTGTCTCCTCAGCTGCCAGCTTCATTTTCCCTCTTCTGTTTTCATTCTTTCCGTCCGCTTATTTCCAGCAGCTTCAGCCTTAGTTCTTCTTCCATTCCCTTAAGCTCCGCCTGGGCGGCCCTGCGTTTCGCCCTTCCCTCCTCCTGGATCTTCATCACTTCATCCAGTGTAGAAATCAGGCTTTGGTTGGTGGCCTTTAATGTGTCCATGTCCACGATCCCCCGCTCTGACTCCCTGGCAGTGTCCACAGCAGCCATCTTAAGCATCTGCGCATTTTTCTTAAGCAGTTCATTGGTGGCATCTGTCACCTGCCTTTGGGCCCTGGCTGCCTCCGCTGAGTGATTCAGGCCCACAGTCAGCACCATTTGGGTCTTCCAAAGGGGAATAGTATTGGTCAGAGTAGACTGTATCTTTTCTGACATCATGGAATCATTATTCTGAACCAATCGGATCTGGGGGGCCATCTGCAGAGAAACCATGCGGGTCAGCTCCAAATCATGAAGCTTCTTCTCAAAACGGCTGCAGCGTCCAGCCAAATCATTAGCCTCCTGGGTATCTTCCGGAAGCCCTGTCCGCCTTGCCTTGTCCACTGCCGCAGGAAGCTCCTGCTCCATGGCGCTTTTCAGTTTCCGCTTTCCGGCCAAGATATACATGGAAAGCTCTTTAAGATAGGAAAGGTTTATCTCATACATCCTGTCCATGGTGGCTATGTCTTTTAAAAGCTGGATCTGATGCCCTTCCAGCACCTTGCAGATCCGGTTCACATTGGCTTCCGCTTTCTCATATTTTGCCTTCATATTGTTGAGACGGCTGCCGCCTTTCCTAAAAATGGAGAAGATGCCTTTTTCCTCTTCCTTATCCAGGTCTTTCAGTTCCCCCACCACATCTGACAGCAGCTGTCCTATTTCCCCCAGATCCTTGGTCTTCATATGCTCGAGAGCCGAATCGGAAAAATCTGCGATTTTCTTCTGCGCCCCGGCCCCGTACTGCAGAATCATGCTACCATTGTTCAGATCAATCTTTGCAGAAAATTCCTCCACCATTTTTTCCTCCTGGGGAGTCAGAACTACCTGGATCGGTTCCGGCTCTTCCGTTTGAGCAGAAATCTTTTCTTTTTCATCATCCGCCTTTACCTCCCCCTGGGAAAACGGATTCAGGGTAAGCTCAGGTTCCTGCTGTGAAAATGCGTCAATGTCTTTTTCCATGATGTTTCCTTTCTCCTGACAGGCCAGATGCCTGATATGCAAATGCATCTCTGCCGTTTTGCTAAACATTTGTCTGCCCCGTTCCCTTAAAGGTTCAGGAGCTTCTGCGGGATGTCTCACTGCCTGTGAAAAAATCCCCTTCCGTCATGCCTTCTCTTGCCAGCATGCTCTGAAGAACTGTTGCGTCTGTCATCACATCGAATGCAGTATCCCCATACATACGATCCAGCAGCTTTTCAAATGCCTTGTTAATAGTATCCAGAGTCTGTTCTATCTCTTTCCTGGCTTCCCGGATATTCTCCCCGGGAAACTCCACCAGGGAAAACTCATAATACGTATTCACCAGTTTCACTGTAGTGGGCAAATAGTATTCCATAAACTTTTCCAGTTCCGGCAGCTGCCTTGGATGCTTCCTTAAAGCCTCAAACAAACTTTCCAATATCCGATCCAAACGTACAAGTTTTTCGGCCGCAGGCTCCCCGGACAGCAGATCCCGGAGCCTGTCCAGTGATGCCATGTACGCTTCTCCTTGTCTGATCGCCTTATCCACATCCGATTCCTCACCAAGCCCTGCCTTCTCCTGGTTTAACCTGTTCCGGCGTTGGGATTCCTGCTGCTTTATAGCTTCCTGCTTCTGCTGTTCCAGAGCTTTCTGCGACAGCTCATACTGGCGGTACGTCTCTGCGTCCAGCATCAGCCATTCTTCCTTTTCATCCATCCTGGCGTCGGGAAGCATGCCCAGACGCAGCATCCGGCGCAGATCCTTCTTCACAAATTGCTTGCGCTTTGCAAGGCTTCTGCTTAAATCACTGATCTCACAGTAGGATCTGCCCCTCCGCTTCAGCTCTGCGACATACTGTTTTAAGCGGCTCACTCTTCCGTTTTGGGTAATGCCTTTCATAAGCATGACGCCGAATCCGGCAGTAACAGCGCTGCATATTCCCAAAACCCACCATCCGGCTGCAGTTCCAAAAGACGTGGTCATAAGAGCAAGAAGGGCCAGGGCCGTAAGGCCGAAGATCCCCATTCCGATACTTCCGAATACGGTAAGTAAGATTCCTGACACTTTCCCTTTCCATCTGACCCGGATTTCCAAAGGTTTTTTGGCATGAACCTCCTCCGTTCCCGGGCCTGGCTGCCTTCTCCATCTTGCATTCTCCATAGATTCCCGGCACTGTTCCATCTGGCTTCTGGCCTCATCCAGGGCAGAACCTATGGTATTTTTCACTGTTTGATTTAACTTATCCAGCTCCAGGGACTCCATCGTGTCAGAAATCACGCTTCTAAGCCTTCTTGCAATGTCCTCCCCGTCCCATTTGTTTTCATCTTCCATCTTAAAGCGCCCCCCAACCCGGATAAGAAAAAACTTATCCGGTCTCAGCAAATCCTGTATTTTTAAAAGGAATAGACAAATAAGACAATTCCGCATATAAGAAACAGAATCATACCTAAATTGCCAAAAACTGCCGCCGCCCTTTTTTTGCCTTTTACCTGGTCGCCTGCCGGAAGAAAAAACAGATCTTTCCAGCACACTGCCAGCAGGATAACAGCACAGATTATAAAGCCCAGCATTATCATAATATTGCCCAGAGACATCAGTCCGCCTAAAAGCACATTTTTTTCAATCACCTTTAAAAGCCCCAGGGGCATAACACTGCCCCAGAAATTAATCAGCATATGGAACCCTATGGTGTAAGCAATCTTCCCGGTTCTAAGATAGATGTAGGAAAAAATCACTCCCAGTCCAAATGGCGGCGGCTTTTAAATCCAACTCCGCCGCCC
>CATLBO010000149.1 GCA_949879025.1 uncultured Hungatella sp.
GAATAGAGCTGGAAGTTATCTTCCATGTCATTGACACGGCCCACATGGTTGCGGCGTGTCTGTGCGTCATTGACGATCATGCCGTTGCTGCATACCAGACGGTAGACAAGGGGCTGGATATTGACTGCGCCCATACCGGTCTCACTGTTGGAAATGATGACGCCGGCCTGAACAATATCTCCCGGTACAACCTCCGCTTCGAGACGGGTATTGACGACCTTCATATACATCCGGCTGTCTGTAATCTGGCAGCTTTCAAATCTCGCTCCCTCCATCTGCCCTATGATAGGCAGGACTGCCTGGGCAATCTCCATGTTATCAATCCGCCGGTAACGGTTGCTTAAGAAAGCCCTTGCGGTGCCTCCCATGGTGCGCAGAAGCCGTTTTGACGGGGAATGCTGGAGCCAGGCATTGACGTTTGCGGCCAGAAGCTCCGGTTTTTCTGCGAGCATCCGGTCATAGTAGGGCGCGGGGATCTTTAAATGCGTGCCAAACTGCCGGTGGGCAATGGTATTGACCTGCATGGGTTCCACCGGTTCGGTGTTCCCGTCAAACATATGGAGATAGATTTGGGAGTCATAAGGCTCCATCTGCAGGCTTCTGGTATCAACCAGATAATCCTCTTTCATCCTGCTCTGCCGTGTGATCTCGGCGGCCATTTCTTCCAGGGTAAGACCTTCTTTCATTCAGATTCACTCCTTTCTTATTGTGTGTTCGGCTACCAGGATATCTGGATGCCTTTTGCCATGATCTCAGCCGCCAGCCCGTTACGCTCAAAAACCTGCTGAAGGCGGGGCCAGTACGTTTTTTCCGGAAAGCCGGCAAGGTGCTCTTTTGCCACCTCCTCCGTGTCTTCCTCGATACAGATGTCGCCGTCCTCATGGATCATCAGGTGGCTGTGCCCGCGGGAATTTAAGTCCGCCACAAGAGCCTCCAGAACCTTCCTGCCCTGGACTTCATACCAGATTTGGGGATCTACCGGCTGCTTATTGGGCGGAACAGTATCCTCCGGCTCGCTGCCTGGGGCTTCGGAGAGCGGAACGATCTTCAGCATGTTGCAGACAATTTCCGCATTGTGGCCTACGTTCACATCCGCATGGTCAAAATCCGGTATTCCATAAAGGCGGATACGCCCGGTGCCTCCTGACAGGATCAGTTTCTCTGGTCTCTTTTCACACCATTCCCACCGTACATCCGGATAAACTGCCCGAAGGTAGGCGGAGATCCGGTGATTGACATGGCGGAGCAGAAGCAGTTCTGTTTCTGCGGTCTCCAGGGTCGGAAATCCGGGCGGCTGATTAGGAGAAATCCCTTCTGCCAGACGTTTTTTTGCAAGCTGTTCACGCATTCTGCGGCGTTTTGCCTGCTGCATGTAAGGCCGTAAGAGAACTGCTACCACCCACAATCCCCAAAGGGTAAATACCCCAATCAGGAGCCAGGTCTGCCAGACGCCTCTTATGAGCGCCAGTATGGCGATAACTGCACCCACAAGGATGCTGATGCTGCCCCAAAGGGCTTTGTCACTCTTCATTTTTAATCATCCTTTCTTTTATTGTTGTTGAAAGTAACCTGCATTTTCGGCTGAATGCACAAAAAAAGAGGAACCATACCAGTCTTTCAGGTTCATTCTGAAAAACCGATAAGGTTCCTCTTCTGGAGCCGGGGCGAAATTCACTCCGGCAGAGACTCGCGTTCCCCGTCCAGTACCTCCACAGGGGGAGGGTCGGCGTCTGCTGTCTCAGGGTCATCTGGAATATCAGTGGAGTTTTCTTTTGGGAAACGGCCCGGAAGAAAACCAAAATTGGAAAGGTAGATTTTCAGAACCTTTGTCCTGTCCTTTCCGTGTCCTGCAGTACAGTCCACCAGCTGCTGTGTGCCGGTAATCCATAACCGGCTGTCCTTTTTTACACCAAGCTGTACAAGGCGGGATACTTCATCCTCCCATGCCCAGACCTGGTAATACTGGAACTGTCCTTTTCCGGTCTGCTCGGTAAAACCGAAACAGACGTAGGTGGAATCCTTCTGGCTCTTTTTGGGAACCAGGTCATTCTCCACGCGTCCAAATGCAAAAATCTGTGCCATAACACTCCTTTCTGCCACTGGCCTTGATATCTATAAAAAAAGTGCCAGCGGGAATCCGGCCCAAACGGGCGCAACAATACCACTGACACTTATATACAAACTTAACAGCGTGTGCAATGCGATTTCTTTATCGCCATACAGACAGACATGCCTGCAATCCTGCAAGGATACGCACAAAAATCAATTACAAAGTAAGTATAACACTATATATGGTGACTGTCAAGTCAATAAATACTATATATAGATATTCAGAGTGGCGAAACGCAATATCTTGTAGTGGATACTCTGGAAACTGCAAACAGAGCCTCCTATATGTAAACAGGGATTAGGATGCCCTTATTCTGCAGTATCCTGATTTTTTGTTTCAGGATGACCTTCCGGCATGCCGGAATCATAGCCGAGAAACAGGTCCGTGGAGAGGGAGGCATCCAGATATTCGCTGCCAAGGGAGGGGCGGGAGGCTTTCCGGAAATAAAAGCAGTAATATCCGCCCGGTTTTATCTTCACCTGTTTCCCCAAAAGCAGGATGATGGCGGCTCCCTGACTGTCAGTGAGTTCTATTTTGTGATATCTGCGCAAAGGCTGAGATGAAACGGCGGTGCAGATGCCCGTGATGGTTTCATAGTCTCCACGCAGGATCACGATCAGAAGTCCGGTACTGCGAAACAGGCAGCACCCAAAGATAACGCTGCTTAAAATCAGCAGAAGCCGGTCATGGGAAATAAAAAATACAATGGCAGCGATGATAAGGCTGCCAATCCCCGTAAGCAGGATAAGAAAAACTTTCAGACGGAGGGTAAAAGGGGTATTCAACCATTGTTCCATAAAATGTCATATCCTTTCAAAAATAATCTGCTGGCGCAGGTACAGATTCGCAACAGCAAGGGTAACAGTCTGACTCTGTGGGGAAATCTGCATGATATAGCTGATGTTGTCACTGGTAGTATCCGGGTCATCATAGACTCCTTCCAAAATGCTTTCCTCGGTGGGAAGGAAGTGGATATCCTTTTCCATACACCGGATCAGTTCCGCCGTGGAGAGAAGGGCCTGTCTGGCAAGCGACATGACCTGTTTCTCGCTTTCTGTGCGCTGGTCCCGATGGAAAAGCTTCCTTGCGGCTGAAAATGGTACATGATTTACAAAAGTCAGTTTCAGGAAAGACAATACCCTGAGAAAAGTGGAACCATCCGTAGGGATAATGCTCATGTACGGTAAAGAAGTAAGCAACCGAAAACAAGAGATAGACCGCCAGCACCACACTATTCCGAACCAAAGACCAAAAGACAAGCATTATGGAAATGTGCATAACAGGCTATGGAATCATGGATAACTCTATTCACAGCACATGGAAAAGCGAAAGAGCCGCTTTCCCACGTCCTGCAAACAGAGTTACCCACAACTCCATAAGACAGCCAGTTATACACATTACCACAATGCCGACTACTACGGAATCCCGCTCATTCCTTCTTTTTTGATGTTAAAGAACACGCTATATTGATTGACAATCACAGAGCTATTCCAGTATATTTAATAAAACAGACGAAACCGCAGATATACAGGTGAATAGACATGAAAAATATACACAGCATTGAATTTTATACTGGAAGCAAGGAAGAATTGCTTCCCAATTTTGAAAAGGATTTTCCCTATATCGCTTCGAGAGCGGAACTTGACAAGTATATAGGGCGTTATGTTCCGTGGCACTGGCATAAAACGGTGGAACTTTTTTACATGGAAAGCGGCAGCATTGAATATGATACGCCGGGAGGAAAGCTATTGTTTCCTGCCGGAAGCGGCGGCATGGTAAATTCCAACGTACTCCATATGACAAAAGCAATATCACAGTGGGAAAAGAATATACAACTACTTCATATTTTTGATGTTTCCCTACTTGCCGGAGAACAGGGAAACAGGATTGAGCAAAAGTATATCGCCCCTGTTATAACTGCCCCGCAGATTGAACTAATTCCTTTTTTTCCGGGCAATGCAGCAGAAGAAAACATTTTGAAACTTATTCTTAAAGCATTTCATTTTTCCGGTGATGAATTTGGGTATGAAATAAGACTTCGGGAAATCCTAACGGAAATATGGCTAATGATTTTTGAACTATCCCGCCCTATGCGTGAAAAGGCGGGAGAACAGAACAAGAGCAACGATAAAATAAAGTTGATGATGATATACATTCACGAGCATTATAAGGAGAAAATTTCTATCCCGGAGCTTGCAGCGGCAGCATATCTAAGCGAAAGGGAATGTTACAGAGTGTTCCATGACTGTCTGCACATGACCCCCGTAGACTATATAAAGGCTTACCGTCTGCAAGCCGCCTGTCAGATGTTGGCTAAGGGGCAGGAACCTGTTACAGTTATCAGCCATGACTGCGGTTTGGGGAGCAGCAGCTATTTTGGAAAAGTTTTTCGGGAGTACGCACATTGTTCACCAACAGAATATCGGAAGAAATGGCAGAATAGTGATAGATAAGGGCAGAAATGAAATATTTTTCCTGCACTTCCTGCATTATAATGATACCTGTAAAGTAAATCAGCAATTTACAGGAGGTGGGTTCAAGGTGGTAAAAATGAACATTCTGAACATGAAAAATTTTTTAGATACGGTCAATGCCTGTACCGGCAAAGTAAAT
This sequence comes from uncultured Hungatella sp., assembly GCA_949879025.1. Lineage (GTDB taxonomy): Bacteria > Bacillota > Clostridia > Lachnospirales > Lachnospiraceae > UBA3402. Next base: position 4,724 of record CATLBO010000149.1, read on the forward strand.
ATGCTCTGCCCGGACGGTAAAAAACGAAATATCAATGGGGAAGAAAGGGTACAGGACAGTTTGTGGCGGCAGTACCGCCAAAACAAAAACTGCCTGCGGTTTGTTTTAGAAATTCCTAATCCAACGGACTATATGAGCATTGTTTCATACTATGCCGGGGATTGTTGATTTGTCTGTAAATATTTCATCATAAAGGGGCTGGACGGTTTATCTGCCAGCCCCGCCCTTTTGAAAGGAGTTAAAATGGAACTAAACATTCAAACCGTGGAAATGACATTAACGGAAGCGGCGCAGTCCAATCCGGGGGCATGGGTAGACCATTCCCGGTATGTAGCCAAAGCCTGTAAAAATATTGCGTCACACTGTAAAGATTTATCTTCTGAACAGGCGTATCTTTTCGGGCTGTTACATGATATTGGACGTTATGCCGGAGTGAGTTCGGAAAGGCATTTGATAGACGGCTATCGTTACTGTATGGAGCGTGGGTGGGGAAAAGCTGCACAGATATGTATATCCCACGCATTTATGATACAGGATATTGATACTTCTATCGGAGAGTTTGATGTCAGTGATGAGGATTACCTGTTTATGAAAGATTTTGTTGCAAATGCGGTATATGATGATTATGACCGTCTGGTACAGCTATGTGACGCATTGGCTATGCCTACGGGGTTCTGCCTTTTGGAAAAGAGATTCGTAGATGTGACAATACGGTACGGCATCCACCCGGCGACAATAGACAGGTGGAAAAAAATTTTAGAGATTAAAGAACTGTTTGAAGAACAGATTGGCTGCTCTGTTTATACTCTGCTTCCGGGCGTTGTGGAAAACAGTTTTCGTTAGGGAGGGATATTGTGTATTACGAAGCAAGCGATTTTTTAGAAACTGCGGACAGCGATACATTAAAGCAGATTGCCCGCACAAGGGAATTAACACGGGAATATTATTTCTCTGATTATGGAGATATGGAAAAACGCACTTCCATTCTTCGGAAGCTGTTGGGGGGAATTGGGGAAAATGTGGCAATCGACACACCTTTTCATTGTGATTATGGAAAAAATATTTTTTTGGGAAATGATGTGATAATCAATATGAATTGTACCTTTGTGGATAACAAAACTATCCGAATTGGTGACAGGGTTTTGATTGCTTCAAATGTGCAGATTTATACATCTTCGCACCCTGTTTTACCAATGGAAAGGCTTGTGCCGGATTGGAGGGAACGCCAGACAACATTTTTTAGAACCTATGCACGTCCGATAGAGATAGAAAATAATGTCTGGATTGGCGGCGGCTGTATTCTTCTGCCAGGAGTCACCATAGGAGAAAACAGCGTAATAGGGGCTGGAAGTGTTGTAAACCGCCCTATCCCGGCTAATTGTGTTGCAGTAGGGAATCCATGCAGGGTGATACGTCATTTTGATACAGACAAAGAAAGGCGGCTACATGAAATATAAGCATATCGTTTTTGACATTGACGGTACTCTGATTGATACGGAATATGCTGTCTTACATTCCTTACAGGAAACCATAAGGGCATTGTCGGGGAGAGAGATACCATGCTCTGAACTAAAATTTGCGTTAGGGATTACCGGGATAGACGCTTTGAAAAAACTTGAGATAAAAGACATTTCCTATGCGACAGAATTATGGGATAAAAATATGTGTAAATATGCAGATACTATTAAAGTATTTGACGGAATAACCGGACTATTGAAAAATCTTCTAAGTCTGGATTATAAAATGGGAATTGTCACCTCAAAGACAAGGGAAGAATTTACACATGATTTTTGCCAGTTTGGTATCAGCCATTATTTTAAAACAATCATATGTGCGGACGATACACAGGAACATAAACCCAATGCCGCACCGCTTTTGAAATATGTGGAATTATCAAAAACAGAACATAGGAAAGTGCTTTATATCGGAGATAGCAAATATGACAGTATAAGTGCAGAAAATGCTGGAATTGATTTTGCTTTGGCAGTATGGGGTAGCCATAATAAGCACATACGGGCAGATTATTTTTTGGAAAGACCTGCCGACTTGTTATCTTTTATAGCTTGAATAACAGTTCCTATTGTGGTGGAAAGGGGGAATTGCCAGTGACTTCTTCGGAAGCATACAAAGAACATATCGAATACACATTTAACGCTTTTTGCAGAATTGTTATACACTATGCAGCAATCAACGCATGGCGTGACAGGGACAAGCGGCGGCAAAGGGAAATATCTTTTGAATACCTCACAGAAGAAAAGTTTTATCCATTTTGTACGTCAGACACATATTTCATAGACCCTTACAAGCAATACCCTGTTACGATATGTGGTCAGAGGGTTATCCTCACAAATGGAAATCTTGCCGAAGCTCTGTCCTCTCTGCCGGAGAAAAAGAGGGAAATCATCTACCTATACTTTTTTGGACGTTACACACAGCAGGAAATCGGGGAACTATACGGACGCTGCCGGAGTACGGCGTGGCATCACATACACAGTGCCTTGCAAATGCTGCATAAGGAAATGGAGGTGCTTTTCCATGAGGAATCCTAAACTTGTACCGTATGAAACTATTGTCAGAGCAACCAGCGGAGAGCCGGAAGCCATTGACGAGGTTTTACGGCATTACAGCAAGCGAATCCGGCTTGCTTCCCTTGAAAACGGACAGGTCAACAAGGACACCGAGGACAACATTAAACGGCGGCTTATCGCTGCCCTGTTCCAGTTCCGCTTTGACGGACAGCCTACCTAACAGGAGGTGAG
>CATLBO010000150.1 GCA_949879025.1 uncultured Hungatella sp.
GCAGAAGAGCAGGCTCTGATTGCAGGAATCAGGGCTGTGCCCAAGGCAGAAAGGCACAGGCTTAGGGAGATTCCTGAGGAGGAGGCCCATGCAGACTGGAGGCTGAGAATGGCCGCAGAGCAGATGTAACGGTCCAGAAGGCAGGTGGAGCAGATCTCTGAGAATATGGAACATATGGTCAGGGAGTGGACGGAGTCAGAGGAGTTTTGGAACGGAGGACTATGGGACAGGAAGGAGGAGTATGAAAAGCTAAGGAGAGAATACAGGCAGTGGGAGGAACAATGGCATGAAAGGTGCCTGGAGTGGGAAGAGGCATTTTGCACAACAGGCTGATGGCTGCTTTAAATGGAGACTTTCAACGCTTTGTCAGTCATTTGTCAGCCAGGGAAAACAAAAAAGTGGAAAACCGGGACAAAGTGTGGTAAGATAAGAGGCGCAAAGTCAAAAGCCGTCAGCAAAGCTTGAAAGGGATTATAGGGAGCATGGGGCAGGAGGGATTATGAGTAAAAGCGAATGGTATTTACCGGCATTGGATGAGATGGGATTATTTGAAGACTCAGGACACAGAACCCGGTTTAAGGAACTGGTAGACTGTTATGGGGAGTACCCTTTTTTTACAAACGGACTCTGCAAATGCATGTATCTGGCAGCATGGGATGAAGAGCATTTTGCCGTTATTCTGCAGATACTGTCTGATTTGGCCATTGGGAAGGAGCGGGATACGGAAGAAATGCGGATTCAGGGAAGTCTTCTGGCTGATCAGCAGGAAGGCGGAGATTATTATATATACCAGCTTTCCAATGCATTCCTTGACGGAAAGACATTTGCCTTAGAGGGAAATGAAGATATTACAGAAGAATATATCTATATAATCCGGCAGGCCTTAAAGGCAGAGAAAGTCATAGACCAGGCGGACAGCAGGGGCAGGTAAAAGAGGATCTGGGAAACGGCCGGGTTGAAATTTGTAAGAAATATTCAGGGTTCTTTAATATCCATTATCTTCCTTATGGGGTATAATGACGGTGCGCTAAGGTGCATATGGCGGACAAAAGACGGCAGGAAGCCTGTCTGCCCTGGGGCGCAGAAAATAATTTAATATTATGAGGAGAACAGATTATGAAAAGAAAATATTTTACATTGGCAATGGGAATTGCAGCAGCTATGATGGCAGGAGGATGCTCCGGCCAGACAGCGGATACGAAGACAGAAGCGGTTCAGACTGAGGCTGAACAGACGGAGAGCAGTACCATGTCAGACAGTGAAAAGGAAAGCTTCTATGCTGCTCAGGATTCTGACAGCCAGGAGGCGGAAGAGGGACCGGTGAAGATTACAGGAACGATACTGGAAGCGGGAGAAGGCAGAATTTTGGTGGACAGTGACTCGGAGACAGGATATATAGGAGAGATACTGTTAATGATTGATCCGGAGAATACGCTGGTTTTAGACGGGGCCAGCGGGTTCCCGGTAGAGCTTGCGGATGTGGGGCTGGGATATTTTGAGGCTTATCTTGGGCCGGCTATGACTATGTCCCTTCCGCCTCAGACCACGCCCTATGTGGTGATTGTCAATATTCCTGAGGGCAAAGAGGCTCCTCACTACGTGGTTTCCGCAGGCAAGGTGGAAGAGGTGAGAGGAAAAATGACTCTTACCGGAACAGACGAGGCAGAGTATCCTCTTGCCCGCAATGTGGAAATCAGCCCATATCTTACGAAGAATATTGTACAGCTGGAGGATATCGGCAGCGACTCACGGTGCCTGGTGTGGATGAATGAGGAAGCAGAAGTAGACAGAATCGTGCTGTTTGGAGAGTAAGAAAACCGGCCCGGCTTCTTGAAAAAAGAGGCGGGCCCCATAAGGGAGGCCCTCAGGCAATGGAGAAAGCATTAGAACAAGAAGTGCAGAAACTGGTATCGGATATTCTGGAAGATTATAAGGGCAACAGGGATATTGACCGCATGGAGGATTTTTTTAATCAGCCGGATAAAGATGTAATTATTGAAATCGTAAATAAGATGCTGCGGATTTTATTTCCCGGATATTACAGGGATAAGTCTTACCGGGTTTACAATGCGGCAAGCCAGCTGACCTTGCAGATTGAGGACGTAATGTACTACCTGAATAAAGAGATTCAGAAAGTCCTGAAGTACAGTCAGAAGTACAAAGGAGGAACTGAGGAGGAAAACCGAAAAAGCGCTCAGGATATTACGATTGCATTTTTAAAAAAGATTCCTCGGATCAGGGAATATCTGGAGACAGATCTTGAGGCGTTCTTTGACGGTGACCCAGCAGCGGAAAGCAAGGATGAGATCATCCTGTCCTATCCAGGCATGCTGGCCATAACCGTATACCGCATTGCCCACGAATTGCTGCTTCTGTCCGTCCCCCTGATTCCAAGGACTATGACCGAGTATGCCCACAGCGTGACCGGAATCGACATTCATCCCGGTGCAACCATAGGAAAATATTTCTTCATTGACCACGGAACTGGAATTGTGGTAGGTGAAACTACGGTTATCGGAGAGCATGTGAAGGTTTACCAGGGGGTTACCCTGGGGGCTTTGTCCACAAGCGGAGGGCAGAAATTAAAGCATACCAGAAGGCATCCCACCATTGAAGATCATGTGACTATTTATTCCGGGGCATCCATACTGGGAGGCGAGACTGTTATCGGGCGGGGCTCCGTGATTGGAGGCAATGCATTTATCACGAAATCCGTGGAGGCAGGAGGAAGGATCAGCATAAAAGACAAGTAAGGAGATGGGAAACATGGTAAATGAAAGATGGGTGTTTTATGAGGATACGCTGCCTCAGACTGTGGCGGAAGGCGTTGTACGCCGGGTGCTGGCCTACAGTAAGGATGTAATGTGCGTAGAGAATACGTTCCAGAAGGGCGCCGCAGGCTCTCTGCACCATCACCCCCATACACAGATTACGTATGTGGTCAGCGGAGTGTTTGAGTTTGAGATTGACGGAGAAAAGAAGATTGTAAAGGCAGGAGATACGCTGCTGAAGACAGACGGAGTGGAGCATGGATGTGTCTGTGTGGAGGCAGGAGTGCTGCTGGATATTTTCAGCCCTATGAGGGAAGATTTTGTAGGCTGAACCATGGAGAAGAAAACCGGGGGCGATATGTATGGATACATATCGATACCCGGTTTATCTTTTGATTTAAAAGTCCGCCGCCGAATAGGCGGCATGGATTCAGGAGAGCCAAATGTACTTGCCGGACTTCCCTGTGCGGCGGTGCGTCCGCAGCCGGGTCCATGCAGGTTCATTTGGATCGTGTCTGAAAAATGCTTTTATTCCGTTAAAAACCGCTTGCATATTCCTTTGGAATGGAGTAAACTGTACTAGTACAATTAATACACGAAGGCCTGAAAATTTTTTGAAGAAAATGAAGGCAGGCCGTCGTTATAATTAGGTGAAGAAAACAGGCGTCTGCCTGGCAGACAGAAAATAAGTGAAGGCATATTTGAAAAAATATAATGCGAAGGGGGATTAAGATGGACGAAAACAGGACGCAGGATATTGAACAGAACGGAGACGCAGCATGGGAAGACAGGCAGGAACGCTTAGGAGAATCCGGAATAGAACAGTCTGAGGAACCAGGCAGGGACAGCGGCATAGAGCAATACAGCGCTGACCAGCAGCGTCTGATTGAGGAAGAACAGCAGCTGTCCCAGGAGGAACAGCAGTTTGAGGCGGAGCTGGCAGAATTGATGAAAACAGATTCTGCAGACAAGAAGGGAAGAAAAAAGAAAAAGAAGAGGGAAAAAAGCCAAAGAAAGCCATGGAGCAGAAAGAAAAAGATTTTGGCAGCAGCAGCGGCGGCTGTGGTGCTTGTGGCATTTAAGGCCTGCGGGGGGAAGAAGGATCAGGCTGTGATGGTGAATACCATGCCTTTGACAAAAGGAACCATACAGCAGGAACTGACCATAAGCGGACCGGTCAGCGGCACTGACAGTGTGGACGTGGTGTCCAGCCTCCATGCAGAGGTTACGGATATTCAGGTAAAAGAGGGGGATCATGTGGAGCAGGGGCAGCTTCTGGCACTGATTGATGAGAGTGACGTGAGAAAAGAGCTGGATATGGCCCAGAATGCTTATGACCTGGCGGTTTCTACATATAATGAGCAGCAGCTTCTTGCGGAAAACGGTTATGCCAAAGCAGTGCAGGAAGCGGAGGCGGCTAAAAGGGATTTTGACCGGATCAGCGTGCTGTATCAGGCAGGCAGCGTGTCCCGGCAGGAGTGGGAGACAGCTCAGAACAGGCTGAGGGATGCCCAGAGGGACACTACCACATTTAATCTTCAGGATGGAAAGCCGACGGCAAATGAGTCTTATATGCTCCAGATTAAGAATGCGGAATTTGAACTGGAAAAGAAAAGGGAACAGCTTAAAGATACCCAGGTGACAGCGCCTATTTCCGGAACCGTGGTAAGGGTCAATGCCAAAGTAGGACGATTTGCTGACAAAATCGAAGATGATAAGCCTATGTTTATTATCGAGAATCTGGACACGCTGGAGATGAAGGTCAGCGTTAGTGAGTATTCCATTGGACAGATTGCCGTAGGGCAGGAAGCTGCAGTTACGGCGGACATTTTAAACGGAGAGTCAGTTCAAGGCCAGGTAATTGCCATTTCACCCACAGGCGAGGAAAAAGGCAACGGTTCTACGGAGCGGGTTATTCCAACTACCATCCGGATCATGGAAGATAACAGCAAGCTGATTGCAGGGATTACGGCAAGAGCCAGAATCATTCTCAGCGAAGCAGAAGATGCATGGATTGTGCCCATTTCGTCGGTTCTGGATACGGCGGAGGGAATGTATGTCATGACCGTGGAGCAAGGTGCTGTAAAACGGATTCCTGTGGAGACCGGTGTGGAAAGCGATATTCAGGTCCAGGTGATTCCGTCACAAGAGGGAGCCTTTACAGAAGGAATGGGAATAGTGGTTTCTCCGTCGGAGATGATGACTGACGGCATGAAAGTCACAGAAAATGCGGCAGGAAATTAGGAGGTAAAAGATGGCGGACAAACAAAACCAAAGGAGCGTATTATGGCGGAAGAACTGATTCGGCTGAAAGACCTGGTAAAGATATATGATACGGGAGCCATTAAGGTTTTAGGACTGAAGCGCATCAACCTAACCATAAACCGTGGGGAATTTGTGGCTATTATGGGAAAGTCAGGGTCAGGAAAATCCACGTTGATGAATATTTTAGGCTGCCTTGACAGGCCGTCCATGGGGCATTACTATCTGGACGGCGTTGATGTGGCTTCTATGACGCCTAATGAGCTTTCAGAGATCCGAAATAAAAAAATCGGGTTTGTGTTCCAGTCCTTTAACCTGATTTCCAGGACTTCGGCTTTAAAAAATGTGGAGCTTCCTATGACATATGCAAAAGTCGGGAAAAAGGCCAGACGGGAGAGAGCTTTAAAGCTTTTGGACAGGGTTGGGCTTTTGGTCAGGGCAGAGCATATGCCAAATGAGTTGTCAGGAGGCCAGAGGCAGAGAGTGGCCATTGCCAGGGCGCTGGCAAATGAGCCGCCCCTGATTCTGGCAGATGAGCCCACTGGAAACCTGGATACTGCGGCATCAGAGGAAATCATGGGACTATTTGCAGACCTTCACCAAGAGGGAGCCACGGTCGTGGTGGTTACCCATGAGGAGAATATTGCTGAGTTTACAGACAGGATCATACGCTTTCAGGATGGACTGGTCATCAGTGATACAAGAAAGGGGGAGAAGGATCATGCTGTTTGAGAATATGAGCATGGCATTTTCAGCAATACGTGTCAATAAGATGCGTTCCTTCCTGACCATGCTGGGCATCATTATCGGTATTGGTTCGGTAATTTCCATTGTATCTATTGGCGATACCATGAGAAGCCTTTTTGCAGATCTGTATAAAGACGTAGGGGTGACCCAGGCATTTTTGGCAATCGGGTACTGGGTGGATGATGTGCGGCAGAGTGATTATTTTACCTTGGATGAGCTGGAAAGGGTAAAAGACGTATTTGGAGATCAGATAGCCTATATTGACAGCAACATGTCTACCAGCGGAGAGGCAATTACCAAAGAAGTTACAGTAAATTTCAACTTTAGCGGCATTGACTACAATTATATTGACGTGCAGCCGGTGGACATGGTTTACGGACGTTATCTTAACGAGGGTGACGTGCTGGGAAGGAAGAACAACGTAGTTATGGATGCAGACAGCGCCGTGCTTCTGTTCGGAGTGGAAAACGCAGTGGGAAAAACCTTTCGAACCAGCCTTTACGGGAATGTGGACGAGTTTACTGTGGTGGGGGTTTATAAAAAGGAGGTAAATGCGTTTCAGGCGCTGATGATGGGGGGACGGTCGGACAGAGGATCGGCATTTGTGCCGTATACGCTTTTGACATGGCCCAATGATTACTTTTACTATCTTCACGTATATGCGAAAGAGGATGTGAACCTGGATGAGTTTTTTGATCAGCTTATTGCCTATGTGGCTAATTATAAGGGAAGAGAGCCTGAGGACATGTATATGGAGACAGCCATGGAGCAGATGACCTCTGTGGACACGGTTATGGGCGGCCTTTCGGCGGCAGTGGGAGGCATTGCTGCCATCTCGCTTTTGGTAGGGGGAATCGGAATTATGAATATAATGCTGGTTTCGGTTACAGAGAGAACAAGGGAGATTGGAATCCGGAAATCCCTGGGAGCAAAGACAAGGGATATTCTGGTGCAGTTTTTGACCGAGTCGGCTATTTTATCTGCCTGCGGCGGGATTATTGGCATAATCATCGGAGTCGGGCTGGTATCCCTAATCGGAGGGGCATTTGGCATCGGAGTCGTAATACGGCCTTCGGTGGTTATCCTTGCGGTGACGTTTTCGGCAGTTGTGGGTATCTTTTTCGGACTGTATCCGGCATCTAAAGCAGCGAAAGCAGATCCGATTGATGCGTTAAGATATGAATGAGGGTTAGGGCGTTTGCGGAGGCAGATTTCCGACATGCGCCCTGCCCTTTTTTCTTTGCTGTGCATTGCAAGCGGACAATTTTTATGATATACTAAGTTGATATGTTTTGTATATTGCTTGGATTGGACGGTGAGACAGTGCTAAATGAGGACAGGCTCAAATTAATGACCAGTATTGGGATGTTTGAAAAAAAAGAGGGAAAGAAGATTTTTCCCATATGCCGGTTTTTTAGGAGCGATTATATTGGAAAGCATGTACTGAGGGCATTTTTGGGATTTTCGTTCTGCTGGCTTTTGGGGACGGTCTTGGTGATTCTATATAAGGCGGAGGACATTTTGTCTTCGCTGAATTTTAATGAGATTGAAGGATTTGGGAAGATGTATGTAGGAAGTTACCTGGCAGGGCTGACAGTATATCTGCTGATTACCTACTGGGTGTATTGGAAGCGGTACGAGTATGCCAGCAGAGGAATGAAGGTCTACATGGCAAAGCTGAAAAGACTGGAGAAGCGCTATG
>CATLBO010000151.1 GCA_949879025.1 uncultured Hungatella sp.
CTAAGTTGCCTCAACCAAAGAAAAGGTCAGGGGGAGGAAAAGTTGAAAAGTCTCATAAGCCAGTGGTTAGACATGAAAGTTTCAGAAAATTCCTTGAGCAAGAAGATGTGAAGGCATGGATGGAAACAGAACCCCCTTTAACTGGCAGGGATCTTAGGCCATATTTTTTTGCCTGTGCAGAGAAGAATGATTTCTTCTTTAGCAGCCCAGAGGAAAGACTGCGGGAATTGGTAGCTATTGTGAGAGGTGGAAAATTTAATGTTGCCAACAAAAAAGAGGAAATCCTTAAATTAGAAAATGGGGATGCCAAACGTCTTTTTAAAATTGTCTCTCAAGATATATTTATTAGAAACATTTCAGAAAACAAAACACCAAAGGTTGTGGAAGGCGTTAGGAAGTTGGTTGAATTCCGAGTAGAACTTCAGGAAGATCTTGCAGAGTTCCTCCTTACACTTCCGTTTGAGAAACTTGGTATCTGGGCTGTTGGAGGATGGGATGCTTGTATTCCGAAAAGCTCAGGAGCGAGAAGTAAACTTAATCAATTCTTTAAAGAAATTGAAAATAATAGCACAGATGATATGATAAAAGCAGCAGCTAAGAAAGCGCAGGTATAATAGCCAATGGGTACATCAACGAGAAATAAGGGCCAATCTGGGCATACACCATTAGTGCCTTCGTGGCTTGAAGAGGATACTCCGTTTGTGGCTCAGCCAGTTACGCAGAACCTAACAACGATTCCACCAAATGGTGATGAAAATCGATTCAGAGGGCCAAGGACATCTTTTACTCATTACATATCTGAAGGGGGTCACGATAGTGGTTCCATGAAAAGAACCATATCGAGTTATGTTAATCGATCGTTAGGCGGAAGTTTAAAAGCTACTACTCGACTGGGAACGGCAAGAGGGAGCGCCGCAAGATTATATGGAATTCTGAATAATCTGTCAGGCGGCGGTGCAAAAGAAATTGCACAGCAGCTTTCGCTTGGAAATATAGAAGGTCTTCCAGCATCTGATTTCTTTGTAAAGATTGCAGCGTTTATATGCCCAGATGGAGGACCTAATGATGAGGGGATAGCACGGTCAGCATACTATGATGCGATTGCGGATGATCCTGATTTATATGGCAAACCGACTGAGAGTTTGACACATGAAGAATGTGAGTCAGTTTTACAGAATTTTATGAGCAAAGTTGTTTTGGAACAACTTATGAATGACATTGCCAATAAAACGATTACACTTCCAAATGATATTAACGAAGTAGCGCATATTGAGGAAAAAGTGGAACAAATGATAAAACAAAGTGTTTCGGATGCTTTTGTGGATGTTAGAAATCGTAATATGCAAATTACGAATAACGAAGCGCAAAAAATTACGGATAGTATTTATCAGAAGACTTACGAAATTTTGGAAGGATTAGGTAATGGCCATGTATAGATATCATTTAATAGCGTCATTTGATAAAGACTTACACAGTCTTGTTTGTGATACGCATCCAAATACCAGTACTATTTCTGTAAAGCTTCCGTTCTTGGCATCGGATAGCTCACTTCGCTATGGCCTTCAGACAACAATGAATGAACTCAGTAAACAAAGCATTTATCCTTCAGAAAGCGGTATTGATGCAATTATCCTTGGTCTGATGGTTTATATTGCAGATATGAAGATTTCAAGAGATAAACAATCTCAGAACTCATGGACGCGGGAAATAACTCTTACTATACCTGTATTTGATGGCTTGTGGAAGGAGTATAAAGTAATCTTGGAACGAATGCTGAAATTTCTTACGGGAGATATTTGGGAGATTCAGTTTACCAAGAGAGAGGTGCTTCTTGCTGATGAAGAAAAGTTCGGTCAAAGAACAGATAAATATAGAATTGCTTCACTTTTTTCAGGTGGTATGGACAGCTTGATTGCGGCAATTAATTATATGGAGCAAAAACAGCCAACCCTGTTGGTTAGTCATGCTGGAGAGGGCAGGGTACGTCATTGGCAAACGAATTTGCTTGCTGCCCTCGATAGTGAGTATAGCAATGTATCCCATGAAAATGCATATCTGTGGACCAATCTTGCGGATATTGAGTTACCAGAAGCAGAAAAAGATATGAATCAGAGAAGCAGATCATTTCTTTTTATCACAATAGCGATTTTGGCAATGAGTGGAACAAAAGGATGTACACAATTACTAATGCCAGAGAATGGGCTTATTGCGTTAAATGTTCCTCTGGAATACATGCGGATTGGATCGCATAGCACAAGAACTACTCATCCTTTTTATCTTAAGCTATGGAATGAGGTAGTAGGGGGGATTTTCAATTTTTCCATCTCTAATCCATATTGGAACAAAACGAAAGGTGAGATGGCCGCTGAATGTCTTAATAAAGATTTCTTTAAGAAGGTAGTAAAATTGTCATATTCCTGCTCATCTGTCAATAGCGCAAATATTCGTAGTGGGCAATCACAACACTGTGGACATTGTCTGCCATGTATTATCCGTAGAGCAGCGATGCATGGTGCTTTTGGAGACTTTGATCCGTCTTCATATTTGTATCCAAAGGTTAAGGAGCTCATTGATGATAGAGGAGCCATAGGTGAGCAGATACGCTCATTTCAGTATGCAATAAAGAGATTAAGAGAGAACCCGTGTGCAAATAAAATACTGATTCATAAACCAGGACCGCTTGAAAACGATGAAACATATCTTACGGAGCTTGCCGATGTATACACAAGAGGTTTGATGGAAGTTGAACAGTGGATTCAGGATAGTTTGGAGATGGAAAATGTTAATTGATGTTCATTTTCATTTGGATTTGATGGATAACATGCAATCGCTGATACATGAGTTTCAAACATCAGATGTTGGCATAATAGCTGTGGGAACTACACCAAAAGCCTTCCAAAAAGAAAAAAAGTTCTGTTGTGGAGTGAAAAATATAAAAGTAGGGTTAGGATTTCATCCGCAGCTAATCTCTGAAAGAGCACACGAGATAGATTTATTCCTAAGGTTTGTTAAGGAATCCCAATATATTGGTGAGGTAGGAATTGATTTTAATTCATCTTACATTGGATCTAAGGTTCAGCAAATGTCATGTTTTCGAAAAATTGCAAAAGCCTGTGCTGATGAAGGGGAAAAAATATTATCTATCCACAGTGTTAAGGCTGCCAGCACAATTATAGATGAATTGGAAGAAGCGGGAACATTTCAAACTTGTAAGTGTATATTTCATTGGTTTACGGGAACATCTACAGAACGCAATAGGGCCGTAGAAAACGGAGCATTCTTTTCAATTAACAGAAAAATGTTGGTGACTAAGTCTGGAAGGGAATTGATAAAGGTGATTCCAGAAGATAGATTGCTCTTGGAAACAGATGCACCATTTACCATGAAATTTAATTCTACAGTTGGCCTAAGGGCCGAATTATTAAAACTTGTAGATGACATTTCTGCGATTCGAGCTAAGGACTTATCGGTGCAGATAGAAAAAAATTCACTTCAGATATGGGAACAATTAGAGTAGTTGGATAGAAACTGTGTGTTAGAAAGAGTGAGTAAGGGAAACATATGAAAGGATTTTGGAAAAGGCAGTCAAATACGGCTGCCTTTTTATTATGAAAGGAAGTAATCTATGGCAAAACTGATCTTAACCAGCCGCTACACCCGTGACGCTCCGCCAGAACACCTGCAGAACTATGTGCGCTACATCAGTACCCGTGAAGGCGTGGAAAAAGCAGACGAGAGCAAAAAGAATCTTCCAGCAACATCCGCCCAGAAGGATCTGATCCGGCAGCTCCTGAAAGATATGCCGGAGTCCAGAGACATGCTGGAGTATGAGGACTACCATCAGCGCTCCACCATCGGCAACGCCTCCGAATTCATCACTCAGGCGCTGGAACGGAACCTGGACATGGCTGCCATGAAAGAAAACTATGTAGACTACCTGGCCAACCGTCCCCGTGTGGAACGGATCGGTGAGCATGGCCTGTTTACAGATGCGGGGAGGCCGGTGATCCTTTCGGAAGTGCAGAAAGAAGTATCCGGCCACAAAGGATCTGTCTGGACCCATGTGATCAGCCTGCGCCGGGAGGATGCGGCAAGGCTCGGATATGACTCCGCCAGAGAGTGGATGGCGCTCCTGCGCTCCAAACGTGCCATGCTCTCCAGGCACATGAAGATCGACAGCGCAGATCTGAGATGGTATGCAGCCTTCCATAATGAGGGGCATCATCCCCATGTACATCTAATGGTCTATTCCGCGAAGGACAATGATGGATTCTTGACGAAAGCAGGCATTGAAGCCATGCGTTCGGAGCTGGCCCATGATATCTTCCGTCAGGACTTTGCCCAGATCTACGAAGGACAAAATCTGGCACGGAGCAGTTTGAAAGAAAAAGCGGCGGAGAGGATGTGCCTGCTCGCGGACAGCATGCTGCAGGGCGTGTGTGAAAATCCCATCATCGGGGAGAAGCTGCAGCAGCTTTCCGGACGGCTCAAAAATACTGGAGGGAAAAAGGTATACGGCTATCTGAAAGCGGATGTGAAACGGCTGGTGGATCAGATTGTGGATGAGCTGGCAAAGGATCCGGCTGTGTCGGAAGCCTATCGGGCGTGGGGCGAATGGCAGGACCAGATCCTGCTGACCTATTCCTCAAAGGCTCCCCCGCTGCCGCCCCTGTCCAGTCAGAAACAATTGAAAAGTATCAAGAACATGGTGATCGCTGAGGCATTAAAGCTGGGCGGTCACCATTTTTTGTCGGAAACATCAGGACAGGAGGGAATACAGGCAGAAGTCCGTCTGGATGAACTGGTGGAAGAAAGGATCCCAAATGGATCAGAAGAAATAGATGGAGACACAGAAATAGAGGCAGAAGCGGAGGCGAAAACAGAAGTAGAATCAGATCCCGCAGATGTAGAAAGCATGTTGGAGGCAGAGGCGTTCCTGTCAGAATCGGAACCGGATGTCTCTGACCCTTCTGAGGGAGAAGAGAAAAACACTGCAAAAGCAGAATGGAGCCGGCAATACAAACTGGCCCGCAGCTATCTGTACGGAAGTAAAAAAATCCCCCAGGATTTTCAGGAAGCCATGCGTCTGTTTCGTCAGGAAGCAGAGCAGGGAAATGCGCTTGCCATGTATGACCTGGGCCGGATGTGGGCGGACGGTCTTGGAGTGGAGGCAGATCCGGATGCGGCGATGGAATGGTACCGGAAAGCACTGGATGCCTTTCTCTCTGCGGAAAAGAGACTGCCAGAGAGAAAAAAGACGTATCTGCAGTACCGGATCGGTAAAATGTATCTTGCCGGTCTTGGCACGGATCAGAGCTATGAGACTGCTGCTCTCTGGCTGGAACGGGCAGCTGAGAAAAGCCATAAGTATGCCCAGTATACTCTTGCCGGTCTGTATGCAAAAGGCCAGGGCGTGGAAAAAGATCTGAAGCATGCATTTTCCCTGTATCACGCATCCGCCATGCAGGGAAATCCCTATGCAAGTTATGAACTGGCGAAAATGTTCCGGGACGGAACAGGGACAGTGAAGTCGGCAGGGCAGGCGGATGAGCATTTTCAGGATGCCTTTTCCGGTTTCCTGGTCTTGGAGGGGCAGAGTCATGACGACAAACTCCAGTATCGTCTGGGGCAGATGCTGTATCAGGGCATCGGAACAGAAAGAGACGAGGAAGAGGCTGTCCGCTATTGGCAACAGGCCGCAAAACTGGGAAATGTGAATGCCCAGTATGCGCTGGGGAAGTTCTGGCTGGATACCGGGACAGGAGATGTGCATCAGGCTGCAGAGTGGCTGGAAAAGGCTGCAGATGCAGGAAATACTTCCGCCCAGTATGTACTGGCGAAACTATATCTGGAAGGCCGTCTGGGAGAAAAGGATGCGGAAAAAGCAGGGGAGCTGTTTCAGAAAGCGGCAGAGCAGGGAAACGGGTTCGCGGCATATCGCCTTGGCAGGCTGTATCTGGAAGGGGAGGAGATCCCAAAAGATATGGTGGCGGCTGTCCAATGGCTGACCGAAGCGGCGGAACAGGAGCTGCCCTTTGCCCAGTACACACTGGGATGTCTGTATCTGAAGGGGGAAGAGATACCCCAAGATACGGGAAAGGCGGTTGCATGGTTGCGGCGGGCGGCGCTCCAGGGGAATAAGTACGCTCAGTACCGTCTGGGGAGTCTGTATCTTTTGGGAGAAGATGTGCCGCAGGATCTGGAGGAGGCCGTAAGGTGGCTGGAGCTGTCTGCGGATCAGGGGAACCAGTACGCCCAGTATGCACTTGGAAAGCTGTTTCTGTACGGCCAGCCGAGGATGCCTCGTGATAAGGAAAAGGCAGTCCCCCTGCTGGAAGCATCCGCCGCCCAGGGAAATGTCTACGCCCGGTTTTTACTGGAGAACCTGGATTCCTTCCGGGACCCGGATCTGATCCTGGCAGCCACCAGACTGATGCACCATCTGTCAAGGATCTTTCAGGAGGATCATCGGAAAGCATCAGGAGGCTCCGGCATGGGACACATTGACCGCAGGAGGAGACGGAAGCTGCAGGAGAAGCGGATGGCACAGGGACACAGGAAGGATGATCATGAGCCGCAGCAGAGCATGTAAGGAGGAGGCGAGACCATGGGATATGTATATTTTACGGAGGAACAGAAGGAACGGGCCAATACCGTAGACCTGAAAGATTTCCTGGAGCGTCAGGGAGAGAGGCTCCTGCGCTCCGGGCCAGAGTGGAGGATGTCCAGTGACCACAGCATCACCATCCGGGGGAACCGATGGTACGACCACGGCTCCGCTAGCAAAGGCGGGGCAGCCATTGATTTCGTGATCTATTATTATGGAAAAACGTTTCCGGATGCGGTGGGCATGCTCCTGGGCGGGGAACAGGGACAGAGCTACCGCCAGAGCCGGAAACAGGAGGAGGTGCCGAGAAAGCCGTTTGCTCTGCCAGCTGCCAATGGAGATATGCGGCGGGTGTTCGCGTATCTGTTAAGGTCCCGCCTGCTTGACTATGAGGTGGTATCAGCTTTTGCAAGGGAGAACCTGATCTACGAAAGTCTGGAACTGTCGAAGGATAAAACCAGGCAGTTTCACAATGCCATTTTTGTGGGATACGATCCGGAAGGGAAGGCCAGACACGCCCACAAAAAAGGGATCTACACCATGGGGAAAAGCTACCGGGGAAATCTGGAGAGCAGCGATCCCCGGTACAGTTTCCACTGGAATGGGAAGAGCAGTGAGGTCTTTGTGTTCGAAGCGCCCATAGACATGCTTTCCTATATCTCGCTGCACAAGAACGGATGGAAGGAACACAGCTATGTGGC
>CATLBO010000152.1 GCA_949879025.1 uncultured Hungatella sp.
AATTCAGATGTTAAAATATATAATCAAACGGATACTGGTAACCATTCCCGTGCTCATAGGGGTGGTGTTCCTGATCTTTATCATGCTCAGCGTAGTTCCCGGAGACCCTTTGACTGTTATGATGGGGGAGAAGGTAAAGGTGGACGTGATTGAGCGGCTCAGCCAGTCCATGCACCTTAACGATCCATGGTATGTCCGGTTTGTCTGGTATCTGTGGGATGCGTTCCACGGAGATTTCGGTACGTCCTATAAGCTGATGCGCAGCGTTTCGTCTCTGATTGCCAATGCATTCCCAAAGACGCTGATGCTGGCCGTTACGGCAGCCCTGCTGTCATGGGCCATCGGCATTCCGGCAGGCATTATCTCCGCCATCAGAAAAAATTCCCTGGCTGATCATCTTTTTATGGGGTTTGCCTTGTGCGGCGTATCCATACCGGCTTTTTCCGTGGGAATGATACTGCAGAACATTTTTAACGGAATTCTTCCGGTGTCAGGATTTGCCTCCCCCAGGCATTTGATCCTGCCTGCCCTTGTGCTGGGCTGGAATGCGGCAGGAACCATTGCCAGGCTTACCCGATCCAGCCTCTTGGAGGTTTTGGAGGATGACTACATCCGCACGGCCAGGGCAAAAGGGCTGGCTCCGGTTTCCGTGATCCTGGGCCATGCCCTGAAGAATTCTCTTCTGCCGGTAATTACCATGATGGCCATTCAGATTTCCAGCCTTTTGTCAGGGGCAGTGATCACGGAAACCCTGTTCAGCATACCAGGAATAGGCCGTTTGGCAGTAGATGCCATCAACAGCCGGGATATGCCGCTTTTACAGGGGACGGTTATTTTTACTACTGCAGTCATCATTGCAGGGAACCTGGCTGCAGATATTTTATACTCTGTGGTAGACCCAAGAATTCGCGTGGAGGGAGGGAAATAGCATGGCGTCATTTGAACAGGCTGCCTCTTTGGCAGCCAGAGCTGCTGTTAAATCCGTGAAGAACCAGTTTTCTCCTCAGGAGCGGATGGCAGCCATTCAGCGGATCGAGGAGGAGGAGCTTCAGTTTCTTCCTGAACCGGATACCATGAAAACAAAACTTGCCAATATGTGCAGGGAGAACAAGGTAGCTGCCTTAAGCGGTGTGGTGCTGGCAGTTATGACATTTGCCATTATTTTTGCCCATAAACTTACAAGCTACGACCCCAATGCAGTAAATCTGATGGAGCGCCTGCTTCCGCCGTCTCCGGCTCACTGGTGCGGCACAGATGATCTGGGGAGGGATATTTTTACCAGAATCCTGTACGGAGGGCGTGTCTCCCTTCTGGTAGGGGTGATCCCGACTGCTATCTCCATGGTTATCGGAGTGCTCCTTGGGATGATTTCCGGATACATACGGCAGCTGGAGGCAGTGATCATGCGCCTGGCAGACATTGTTTTGGCATTTCCGTCCATTGTTCTGGCGATGGTGGTAATGTACACCTTAGGCGCTACCACTACCAATATTTTTATAGCCCTATCAATGATTGGATGGGCCAAAACAGCCAGAGTGGTCCGCTCCCATACCCTGTCCCTTAGAGAGCAGGAGTTCGTGGAGGCAGCCAGAGCCATGGGAGTGAAAAAAGGGACCATAATGTTCCGCCATATACTTCCCAACTGCCTGCCCTCCCTTATTGTGCTGTTTACCTTAAATATTCCTGACGCTATTCTTTCGGAGGCCAACTTAAGCTTTCTTGGAGTGGGAACCCAGCCGCCGGATTCCAGCTGGGGGCTTATGGTGTCACAGGCCAGAACCTTTGCCCAGTCCAGTCCCTGGATGCTCATATTCCCCAGCCTTGCCATTCTCATCATGGTGCTTGCGCTGAACTTTCTTGGGGACGGGCTGCGGGATGCCATGGACCCCCACGGACGGTGACAGAGACGCAAAACACTGCAGAAAGGAAGGAGAAGCATGGAAGATGCATTGTTACAGATCCGGGATCTGCACACCACATTCTATACAAGAGACGGGTTGGTGCGGGCAGTTGACGGAGTAAGTATTGAAATAGCCGCCGGGGAGAGCGTGGGCATTGTAGGGGAGTCAGGATGCGGGAAAAGCATGACCGCCATGTCACTGATGGGTCTTTTAAAAAAGCCGGGAAAAGTGGATGGGGGGACGATTCTCTTCAATGGCCAGGATCTTACTGCCATGGGGCCAAAGGAAAGACGGAAACTAATGGGAAACCGTATTTCTATGATTTTCCAGGAACCTATGACCAGCTTAAACCCGGTAACCACCGTGGGCAGACAGGTGCGGGAAGCGCTTTTGCTTCACAATAAGGAAATGAGCCGGACTCAGGCCAGAGACAGAGTTATCCAGGTGTTTCAGCTGGTAGGGATTCCTGATGCTGCCAAGCGGTACCATGAGTATCCTCACCAGCTGTCTGGCGGGCTGCGGCAGAGAGTGATGATAGCCATGGCTATGGTGTGTGATCCAGGCCTTTTGATTGCCGACGAACCTACCACGGCGTTGGACGTAACCATTGAAGCCCAGATTCTCCATTTGATGAAGCAGCTTCAGGAGGAGAAAGGCACAGCGGTTATGATGATTACCCATAATCTGGGGGTGGTGGCCCAGTTCTGCACCAGGCTGTATGTAATGTATGCGGGAAAAGTCATGGAAAGCGGAACAGTACGGGAGATCTTTAAAAACGTCTGCCATCCCTATACAGAAGGGCTTATGCGCTCTGTGCCGGACATGGAGTCAAAAGAGCGGCTTTACAACATCAGGGGCATGGTGCCCAGCATGCTTCATCTGCCAAAAGGGTGCAGGTTCTGTCCGCGGTGTCAGTATTCCATGGCAAAATGCTTTGAACAGGAACCGGGGCTTTATGAGCCGTCGCCGGGACATTTGGTCCGGTGCTTTTTGTTTGAGCCGGAGAAAGGGGAAGAAAGCCATGAACAGAAGTGAAGTTCTTTTGGAAACCCGGAACCTGACGAAAGAGTATCAGCTGAAAAACAATTTCGGAATCCGGAAAAAGCAGGTGGTTCATGCAGTCAGCGGCGTGTCCATAGAGATCTATAAAGGTGAGACATTAAGCCTTGTAGGAGAGTCAGGGTGTGGGAAAAGCACCTTGGGACGGCTGCTGCTGCGGCTTATAGAGCCGACAGAGGGTGAAATCATCTTTGAAGGACAGGACATTACAGGCTATTCAGAGAAAGAGATGAACCAGGTATATAAAGAGATCCAGATGATCTTTCAGGACCCCTATGCCAGCCTGAATCCCCGCATGAGAGTAAGGCAGCTAATCGGGGAGCCGTTAATAACCCACAAAGTATGCCAAACCAGGGAAGAGACGGATAAACGGGTGAAAGACCTGATGCACATGGTAGGAATCCGTCCGGAGCTGATTGACAGGTATCCTCATCAGTTCAGCGGCGGCCAGAGGCAGAGGATCGGCATTGCCAGGGCCTTGGCCTTAAATCCCAGGCTGATTGTGTGCGATGAGCCGGTGTCGGCTTTGGATGTGTCCATTCAGTCGCAGATTCTGAACCTTTTGAAGGATCTGCAGCAGGAGCTTTATCTGACCTACCTGTTTATTTCCCATGATCTGGGAGTGGTGCATTATATTTCTGACAGAATCTGCGTCATGTTTCTGGGGAAAGTGTGCGAGATTGGGCAGACAGAAGAAATATACAAAAATCCCCTGCACCCCTATACGAAATTCCTGCTTCAGGCAGTGCCAAGCATGGACCCAGACAAACGGCAGCAGCGGGAACATATCCTTACAGGAGAGATTCCAAGCGCTGTAAATCCGCCGTCCGGGTGCCGGTTTAGAACCAGGTGCCCTTATGCAAAAGAAATCTGCAGAACCAGTGAGCCTGAACTGAAAAGCTTTGGCACCAGGAAGGCAGCGTGTCATTTTGCAGGAGCCGGATGATCTTTAAGAAAATTAAACAGAAAGTCTTCTGGGATCTTGGCGGGCATACGGATTAAAATGGATTCCGCTGCCTGGCGGGCATTGAGCAAAGCCTCGCTTAAAATAGCCTGCTCCACAAAATGTTCAAAAGAACTGATGGTAATGTAGTCTGGAACCTCCTCTAAAGAAATTGTGGAAAAAAGCCCGGCTTCTCTGCCAAGAACCAGGGTCTTTTCGTAATTGTAAGGAGCATAGCTTCCATACAGAAGAAACAGGTCAGGATCTGCAGGAAAGCGGTAAAGTTCTGCCAGCTGATACAGAATCCGGCTGGAGGTCTTTCCCAGCTTCGGGAAAAGAATGTCGCATTTTAAGGTATCCAGGTAGAAACGGCGGTAGCTGCTCTTCATAAGGAACAGGATACGGACGCGGGACGCCAGCACCGTGCGGTGAAGGGGGTTTTGACATGGATGGCTTACGCTGCAGAAAAGAGAGCTGTAGGCGGACAGCATGTCCAGAACCAGACAGGCCAGGGCCTCTTTGGAGTGGAAAAAATGGTTGGTCAGCCCAAGGCTTACGCCGGCCTGGTCAGAGATCTGGCGGATGGTGGTGGCTTCGTAGCCTTGAGATAAAAACAGCTGATGGGAAATGCGGTATATCTCTTTATATTTGTCGTTTTTTTCCATGGGAATGGGCGCCTCCTCTTTTCGGTTTTTTTAAGGGTAACATTGAACGCGTTTCATGTCAAGAGGACTGTGAAAGCATCTGGACTTTTGGTGAAAAGTAATCTATAATAGAAATTATCCATTTAGAATATATACACTTGAGACTGAGGAGGTTTATCACATATGAGCGTGAACGAGGTTGAAAACTGCACTCATAACTGCAGTACCTGCGGGGAGAACTGCAGCAGCAGGACCCAGGAGCAGGAAAGCTTTCTGGAGGCCCTGCATCCCTTAAGCTCCGTGAAAAAGGTTATCGGAGTTGTCAGCGGAAAGGGAGGCGTGGGCAAATCCCTGGTTACTTCCATGATGGCGGTTAAGATGAATCAAAAAGGATACCGCACGGCTATTCTTGATGCAGACATTACAGGGCCGTCGATTCCCAAGGCATTTGGTGTAAGCGGTGACATCGGGCTGACAGAGGAAAAGCTGATGGTTCCGGCTACCACCAGCACAGGAATTCAGATTATGTCTGCCAACCTTCTTTTAGATCATGAAAGCGACCCGGTGATTTGGAGAGGCCCGGTGATTGCAGGGGCAGTGAAGCAGTTCTGGAGTGAGACTCTGTGGAAAAACATAGACTTTATGTTTGTGGATATGCCTCCGGGAACCGGGGATGTGCCCTTAACCGTGTTCCAGTCCCTTCCAGTGGATGGCATCATTATCGTTACATCTCCCCAGGAGCTGGTGTCCATGATCGTAGGGAAAGCGGTAAACATGGCAAAGAAAATGGATATCCCCATTCTCGGCATCGTGGAAAACATGAGCTATCTGGAATGCCCGGACTGCAAAAAGAAGATTTCCGTGTTTGGGGAAAGCCACATTGACCAAGTGGCCAAGGAATATGAGATTCCGGTTCTTGCCAGAATCCCTATTGATCCAAACACAGCCAGGATGGTAGACCAGGGAACGGCAGAGTACCTGGAAGGAAACTGGCTGGATGACGCCGCCGAGAAGCTGGCCCGGATGAACGCCGCAGTTTAAGGCGCTGCCATAGGACAGAGGTGCAGTCATGAGAATTAATATGAACCCAAACAGCGAACTGGTGCAGTCCATTGTAAGCGTCCCCCATCTGGTGCAGGTGCCGGATAATCTGCTGGCCCAGGCTCACCAGTTTCAGGAAGCCATGATGATGTACACCTGCGCCATAAGGGAAGTGAAGACAAAGCTGGAAGTGCTCAACGATGAACTTTCCGTGCGGAACCAGAGAAATCCCATTGAGATGATCAAATCCAGGGTAAAGAAACCTATCAGCATTGTGGAAAAGCTTCGGCGGCGGAACCTGGAGATTTCTGTAGAGTCTATGATGAACCATTTAGATGACATTGCAGGTGTTCGGGTCATCTGTTCTTTTGTGGATGATATTTACCAGGTGGCAGAGATGCTGATGCGGCAGGACGACATAAAGGTAATCGCCATCAAGGATTACATCATGAACCCCAAGGAGAACGGATACAGAAGCTATCATATGATCGTGGAGATTCCTGTATTTTTCTCCGACGAAAAAAGGCTTATGCGGGTAGAGGTGCAGATCCGTACCATTGCCATGGATTTCTGGGCCAGTCTGGATCATCAGCTGAAATATAAAAAGCCTCTTATGGATTCTGAGGACATCAGCCGTGAACTGAAATTGTGCGCAGATGTTATTGCCCAGACGGATGAAAAGATGCTTTCCATCCGCCAGAGCATTGAGTCTCAGGGCATTCAGGTAAAAAGAGATTAATAGAGATAATAAGACAGGGATTCCGTGGTTTGGAACCCTGTTTTTTTGTAAAGGTTCCTGGCAATATAATTCAGGCCGGAAACCTGAATGGCCACGCGGCTTCCCATGTCAGCCAGAAGGCTCAGCATGCCAAGAAGAAATTCTTTTCCATACCCCTTTCCCTGAAAGGCATCCTGGATCTGGAATGCGTACAGATAGATTTCGGTTTTGGAGGGAATCACGGCACAGGTGCCAATAAGCCTGCCTTCTAAAAAGGCGCAGTAAAGGCCAGGTTCCTGGGAATCTTTTTCTATGGCCAGGGCAGCAGGGGTGTAGCTTTTATCTTTTGGAGTCAGGGGACGCTCCATTCTGTACTCAGAATACCAGTATTCCGCCCCAATGGACGAAAGGGCAGCCATGGCAGAGGGAGTCTTTTCATCAGCAAGGAAACAGAAATCTACAGGCTGCCCTGTTTTCTTTTCCCAGGCATCCGCAAGATCCAGAGACTTGTCTAAGAGAAGGGAGAAATGCCCCTGGCGGCGTTTCTCTGGCTCCACGAATACACAGCATTCACAAGGGCCATGCTCAGGGAAAAAGACAAATGACATGGCAGCCAGAGAACCGCTGTCTTCATAGAGAAGGAAGATGTCGTAACCAAGATCATCCTCTATGGGGGCGGACAGGGACAAAGGTTCTTTTGCCTTGCAGGAATTTACCAGGCTTGTCATGGCTTTTTTTTGCGCTTCGGTTGGTTTTACGGTATGGATCAGGTTCATAGCATCAAGTCTCCTGTGGTTTTTCTTTAGTATAGCACAAAATGTGTCAAATGGCTTTACACCTTTCATATTTTCTATTACAATCCTGTCTTTGACAGTTTGAAAGATCGTAAAACGCTGTAGAGCCTTTATTTCCAGGCTCTACAGCGCTTTTTCCCTTCGTTGCGCTCTTGGGTAATTTATTTCCTTCCCTTACTCTTTTTCTGAA
>CATLBO010000153.1 GCA_949879025.1 uncultured Hungatella sp.
AGGAGAGATCCCGGCAGTACATACAAAAGCCCTTTGGAATCCCGCCCTAATACAGAAGCCTTAAAATCCCCTGTTCTTTTAAAATGCTTAAGGGATGCAGACACATATTCCTGTCTTTTAGATCATAGTACATAAGGCCAAACACAACGCTGTTTTCCAAAAACGTATGTTCTGGAAGCATAGGAAGCATGGAAACTGTATCCTGCCACTCTTTTCTACTGCGAAGAACCATTTTGTTGTCTGCCTTGTCTGCTGCTGCAAATTCCTTCTTTTCCCCTGCCTTCACAGTCCCGATCCGGCGGACAGCCACCATTACCGGGCAGTAATCCTCTGACAGGATATTTTTAATCTCATTCTTTACTGCCTTGGCAGCTGACGCAAAATCCGGGTAAGCCTGTTTCATCAGCTCCCTGTAGACATCTGTCCCTGCATCTTCCAGCCTGCTTCCGCTCCATCTCACTCTCCGGTTCACCTTTCCCGGATAGTAAGTCAGCACTGGGATCTTGGCAACCTGGAAGCAGGAATCTTCCTGTTTTATGTATTTCAGGGCCTTCACCGGGCGGTAATTGCAGGTATGGCAGATTTCGCCGCTGTCTAAGTCCGCCCAGAATCCCAGATCAATAAACTCCTTCCTGGCCTGGTCATAGCTTACTTGAAATGACAGCTGCAAAAGTCTGGCATTCTCTTTTTTAAGCCCCAGGCCATTTAACTGCTCCAGCTTCCAAATGCCTCCCAGCTCCTCATAAAGTTCATCATCATCCGCCTCCGGTGCATCCTGTTCCAGTTTTTCATTCAAATACTGCCCTGCCTTTTTCTCCAAAGCACGCAATTTTTTAAGGATCTCCACCGCCTTGTGATAATGCCCGGAATCCTGATCTTTCTGATATTCTTCCATTTCCAAAATCAGCCGGTTTAAATAAGTCAAAGGCCCCGGCAGATAGTAATCTCCCAGCTGTCTGGCCAGATCCCGGTATGTCTTTAGCGACACGCTTCCCATGGCCCCCAGGCCGCCTGCCATCAGCCCGTCTGTCAGCTGTTTTAAAAGTTCAAGTCCCTCCAGCTGTTTTTTTATTTTCTTCAGCTTTGCTGCCTTTGACGCCTTCCGGCTTTTTTCCGCAGCAGGCCTGTTCTCTGTCCCCTCCTGCTTTTTCGCCTCCCTGGCTGCCTTCTTCTGCCTCTTATCTAAAATATCCTGGGGAATCTCCCCGGTCTCAAACTCTTTCCTTGCCGCAATCTCAAAAAGAAGGGCCAAGCTGTGTTTACATGGAAACTGGCGGCTGGGACAGGTACACCGAAAAACTGGCTGTGCCTCATCTATATAGTCTGCTGACACCACATAGTTTTTCTTTCCGCTGCCTTTACATTCCCCCATATAAAACGTGTCATCTTCAGACCGCCTGCGCATTACAAACCCGCCGCCAGAGGAAATCTTCCTGCCATTAGTAACCGCCCCCGCATTGGGAGCCAGCGCAGTAATCTCCTGCTCTTTTATTGTTCTCATATTCTGCTCCTGTCTGCCGCAAAAAGCGGCTGATGCTTTCCTGATTACTATAAAAGTCCCACCGCCCAATAGGCGGCATGCATTCAGGTATGCCCAATGCGACCCCTGCCTGGCGCATGGAGGTCTTCTGTGATTATCATACCACCATCAGCCAAAAAGAGCCACTGTTTCATGTAAAAAAGGAAGGCCTCCCCCGAAGCCTTCCTCTTTCTTCTCTCTATGCAAACCTTTTTCTTTTACTCTTCCACAATCTGGAACCGGAATTCCACCGATTCATAATCCTCTGATGTCACCGGCACAGCCAGACCTGCCTTCATCAGCTCAATCCCGAAGAAAGTCTCCCCGCTTTCTTTTTCCTGGTACACCATATCCGGCGCCAGCCCCCGGAACTTAAGCAGCGTTACCGGCGGGTTTACCTGGCTGCGGAGCACCACTCCTGACACCAGCACATCTTTCTTATCCTTTGACACAAATTCCCAGAACACAGAGTTATTTCCGTCCCCAGGCGCAGAAAGCCGGTAATAGTCGCCTGTCTGCACCAGATGCTCCGTGGCCTTAAACTGCTCAATCTGCTTAGTAGCTGCTTTCTTCTCCTCCGCATCCATGTGTTCCAG
Source organism: uncultured Hungatella sp. (assembly GCA_949879025.1). Taxonomy (GTDB): domain Bacteria; phylum Bacillota; class Clostridia; order Lachnospirales; family Lachnospiraceae; genus UBA3402. Next base: position 2,116 of record CATLBO010000153.1, read on the forward strand.
ATCCAGTTCATACCCAAAGGTTCCCGACCCTGCCACAATCCCCCTTGTCCGCAGGGACGTGATTCGCCCTGTCTGATGATTGGGACACACGCTTACATGGGCGCCGAAGCTGCTGATAGGATAGAAAAACGACGTCCCATAATGGATCTCCAGCCTGTCCGCAGCGTCCGTATTGTCACTGCACCAAATCTGAGGAGAATAGTACAGCATCCCTGCATCAAAGCGGCCCCCACCGCCTGCACAGGTTTCGAACAGCAGATTTGGATAACGCTTAATCAGCCGCTCCATCATATCATACACACCCAGCATGTGGCGGTGGAAGATCTCCCCCTGCCGTCCTGCCGCCACACCCTGAGAGAACACATTTCCAAGGGCCCGGTTCACGTCCCACTTAATATAATCCGCCTGACAGCTGTCAATCACCTTGAAAATCTGTTCCATAATATAATCCCGGACTTCCTTTTTGGTCACATCCAAATTCAGCTGAGAACGGCTTCTGACCGGCAGCCGTCCTGGCACACGCAGACACCAGTCCGGATGTTTCCTGTAAAGGTCGCTGTCCTCAGACACCATCTCCGGCTCCAGCCAGATGCCGAACTTCAGCCCCAGCCTGCGGATCTTCCCCACCAGCTTAGGCAGGCCTCCATGGATTTTTTCCTCATTCACGTACCAGTCCCCAAGCCCCGTGTAATCGCTGTCCCTCTTTCCGAACCACCCGTCATCCAGAACGAACATTTCAATCCCCACGTCCTTAGCCGCCTTAGCAATGCCGTAAAGCTTCTGCTCGTCAAACTCAAAATACGTGGCTTCCCAGTTATTCACCAAAATCGGCCTAGGCTTTTTTACAAAGCTGCTGCGGATCAAATGTTCCCTGAACCCATCATGGAAATGATGGGAAAGAGTCTCCAGCCCGGTTCCCGAGTAAGACATGGCTGCCTCCGGGGTTGTAAACGACTCTCCCGGCTTCAGAGTCCATGCAAACTGATAGGGATGGATTCCCATTACCACCCGGATCTGTTCTACCTGGTCAAGCTCTGCCTGGCAGATAAAATTTCCGCTGTAGACAAACGCAATGCCAAAACACTCCCCGTAATCTTCTGTGGCAGTCCTGTCGCAGAACACCACTGCCGGGTTGTGATGATGGCTGGAAATTCCTCTTTTGCTGTCCACTGACTGAATTCCATGGCGGAGAGGCTGCCGCTCTGTAAGCCTTTCCATGGAATGTCTTCCGTAAAAATGGATCATATCCATAGGACGCCTGGAAAAATCCAGTTCTGCGGACATTACCCTTCTCAAAGTAACGGTGCCTGTCCCCCCGTTAATCACTTCCACAGCCCTGGTAATAATATCGCAGTCCCAAATAACGCCGTAAAGCAATTTCACGCAGACGCCGCTGTGCCCGTCTTTCAGCACAATCTCCAGAGTCTCTGCGCAATCCTCCCCTGCAAACATGGCAGGCATTCCCGCCAAAGCATATTTCCCTTTTCTGATCTGATGGGAATCATATTTCAGCTGCAGAATATTGCTTCCGTCCTCATGCTCTGCCTCGATTCCCTGAATCCGGTAGTCCCCGTTGCCCTCCGCCGTGTACTCCTGAGGCAGCACGTCAAGGGAAAACGTCCTGTCCCTGTCAGCTTCATAAGGATTGCCTGAAAATCCCCGATCCAGGTTTACGATGCCCCGTCTCACCCAGGCCTCCCCCAAATCAGCTCCATAATACAGATGCAGAAGTGTTCCGAACTGTCCCACCTGCATCTGATACATGCTGGTTTTGGTATGCAATGTAAATACCTTCGTGTCTTCACAAAAAGAAATATACCTCATAAGTTGCTTTTATATCCTCCATAGAATAATAGTAGATTGCCGAAAACGCCCGGAACCAGGGAAACCTTTGATGCAGACTCCAGTGGTGCCGGGCAATTCTTAAAACACATATTGATCCGATTCATTTCCTGCACCCGACATCACTTTTTCATTCTCTGCAAAATACGGGCGGAACAGCTTCCATAAAAACCATGAATTTCCATAGGCTGTCAGTGAAAACCCGCACATCAGCCATACCAGCAGATAAACCGGAAACAGCTTGGCATCTACCAGGGTAAAGTACATAGGCAGGCAGGTAAGAAGCGCCATACATAAGGCATAAAGGGGCTTCTTAGCCGCAAAACATAAGGCATAGGGAATCAGCCTCCGTGTTTTGTTTTCAAATGATGCTATGGTAGGAAAAATGTACAGCGCCGTAACAACAAGAAGCAGGGCAATCCCCCATATGACGTAGGTAAATACCCCAGCCATAGGCATAGGCATGGTCACAATGGCCCTTTTTTCAAACCAGACACAGATTCCGGCCGCAATCAGCCCCAGCCATACAGTTGTAGCCTGGAAAAAATTCCCCCGAAAGCTTTTCCAGTAACATTTCCAGATGCTGATATCTTTATCCTTGTGAAGTTTCAGCGTGCAGTAATAAAGCGCCGTGGTAGATGCCCCCGCTGTCACCACGGGAACGCTGGTTATGATCCATAAAAGATTCAGACCGATAAAATCTCCCGCTGAAAGGAAAAAACGGTGAAGAAAATTGTCCTCATTGAAAAAATTCATGCCCTCTCCTTCTCTAAAAACCGTATTCTGTCCGTCCCTCTGCCGCAAAGCATAAACAGCTTCCCGGCAGGCTCCTGATTATGGAAAGATGGCAAAAAGCCTTTTTGTCTTTTTACCATCCTTCCTTACCGTCCTTTATTTTGTTCCTGCAATGCCCAGGCTGTTTCTTTCTGTCTGTTCCTGAAAGCAGCCATATCGGCATGCCCCGGCCAGGGGCAGATTGCAGGGCAAAATTCACCTGGCTGTTACAGCTTTCCGCCAGAAGTCGCAATACCCTCGATGAACTGTTTCTGGAATACCAGATACAGCACAATCATAGGAATACAGGCAAGCAGCGAAGCTGCCATCAGCTGGGGATAATTGTTGGTGTACTGTCCCTGCATCTTTGCAAGCGCAGCAGACAGCGGCATCACATCCCTGTTACAGATCAAAGGCCACATCAGATCTTTATAAGCAAACACTGCCGTAAAGATTCCAAGAGCAACCATGGAAGACCTTGTTAGGGGTGCCATAATAAACAGGAACGTCTGTCCGATATTGCATCCGTCAAGGCGCGCAGCCTCTTCCAAATCCCTTGGAAGCCCCATATATGCCTGACGCAGCAGGAATGTACCAAATGCCGTAACAAGGCCTGGGAAAACCAGCGCAAAGATAGTATTCAGCATTCCCATTTTGCTTACCATCAAGTACTGTGGGATGATGAAGATCTGCCCCGGCACCATCATCTGGAACAAAATCAAGGAGAACATAATGTTCTTTCCCGTAAACTCCAGACGTCCGAAAGCATATCCTGCCAGCGTAGCCGTCAAAACCGCCGCAAGTACACGGCCTGCAATAAGCAACAGGGTGTTCAGGTAAAGATTGAAGAAGTCCATATTGTTGATAACTGTGGTAAAGCCTTCCGTCCTCCACACGCTTGGGAAAATAACGAACGGATTTACGCTTGTCGCCTCTCCCATGCTCTTAAAAGCGGTCAAGATCATCCATAAAAACGGAACTAACATGGTGATGGACACCAGAATCAGGATGACATGAATCAACGCCTGCATCATTTTTGCTTTTCGTTCCATAGCGTTTCTCCTCTCCTAATTATAGTAAACCCACTTCTTCTGGGCAATCATCTGGAATATGGTTATTACCATGATAATAGCAATCAAAAGTACCACGATAGTAGAACCGTATCCTTTGTTGTTCTCTACAAACGAGTTCTGATAGAACAGGTATACAATGGACTGGGTCTTATAAAGAGCCGGATTGTTCTTATCCATTACCATGAAAATAAGGTCAAATACCTGCATACCGCCGATAACCCTGGTGATGGTTACGAAGAAGATGGTGGGAGACAGCAAAGGAACCGTAATATTGAAAAACTGGCTGATCCCTGTTGCGCCGTCAATGCTTGCCGCCTCATAATAGTCCCTGGGGATCTCCTGAAGGCCTGCTAAAAACAATACCATGTTGTAACCGATAATAGACCATATACCAATAACCGCAATGGCAAATACCGCAATGCGGGGATCAGAAATCCAGTTAATGCTGGTTCCGAAAATGTGGTTCAAAAGGCCGAATTCGGAGTTGAACAGCCATCTCCAAACCATGGCAATTGCAGCCGGAGCAGCAACCATGGGAAGGAAGAAAATCGTACGGTATGCAGACACGCCCATCATCTTGCGGTTCAGCAAAACTGCAAGCACCAGTGCAATGGCAATGGAGAAAGGCACTTCCACAATGGCGTATTTAAAGGTATTGATAACCGACTGCCACACTTCCGCATCGCCCATAAGCTTTGCATAGTTGTCCAGTCCGATAAAGATATTTCCCTTTCCAAAGTCTCCAGTCTTAAAAAAGCTTTGGTAAATAGTCTGGAAAATCGGGATAATATTCAGTACGATCAGACCAATCATTGTTGGGAGAACGAACGCCCATCCCCACATAAATTCGTTGCGTTCCCGGCTGGTTCCTTTTTTAATCACAACTCCACCCCTTTTCTGTTATTCACGATTCACTATTCTTCTGCAATCTTCTCGTTCATAATAGCCGTGATGTTGGCACAGGCTGTAGCCATATCCTCCTCGCCGTTCCATGGTTTCTTAAGCTCTTCTACCATAGGATTCCACCAGGCCAGCGTGCTCTTGGTAGCCGGACGGAACACAACATCATCCATTGCCTCCAGGTATGGAGTCAGATTGAATTTGTCGGTATTGTTTACCCACTGGTCAGATACGCCCTCATAGGCTGCCATGGTAACGCCCAGCTCAGCCTGTTTCTGCTGCATATCCTTTGTTGCAAACCACTCGATCAGCTTGTAAGCGCCTTCTGGATTCTTGGTGTTTTTAGATGCTGCCCAGCCAAGGCCGTTGTAAAGGGAAACGCTTCTGCCTGTTGCGGCATCTTTTGGAAGCCTTGCCACGTCTGCATGCTCTGCAATGTACTCGTTGTCCTTAAAGCCTGCTACCATCCAGGAACCCTGTGTAATCATAGCGACTTTACCAGAGCCAAACAGTACAT
>CATLBO010000154.1 GCA_949879025.1 uncultured Hungatella sp.
TGCTTTCCATGTCCTCCATCAGCACAAGGACAGGCTGGCCTTCTTTCAGTTCTCCATCTGCCGCAGCTTCCGAAATTCCCAGAACCCAGAACACGCCTGGAAAATCATTGACATTAGATTGAAGCAGAATCCGGTCATTATGAATCTCTTTCACACGGCCTTCTATTCCTACGCTTTCCGCCCTGGAACTATGGTTCTTAAGAAAATCTTCAACCTCCTTTCGGGATTTTTCCCGGATATCAATATAATCCTTGCTTTCTGTTGATACCAGACGGATATACATAGGTTCCTTGTCATCCCCTGTTTTTCCTGCCATTAGGGAGAAGTCTTTATTCACCTCATAATCCAGAATCATCAGCCCAGAACCAATATCACGATATTGGTAGCCTTCCAGATCCTTCCAGCACAAGTCTTCTTTGTCTGCCAGATCCAAAATCTTATTAATGGAAATGCAGCTTAATGGGGCTTCATTCACTGCACCCGTCTCATCTTCCGCAGAATTTTCTTCATCTGTTTCCATTACCGTAATGTACTCTTTTCCGGTTTTTGTTTCCGGCTCTGTCCCTGCCCTGCCAGCAGGTTCCAAAGAACCGCTGCATCCCCACAGCAAGGCCGCCCCCATAGCCAGAACCGCCGCCCCTTTTCTGATATCCAATTAAAGTTGCCTCCTTTTGTTTTCCTCATAATAAATCGCCTTCTGCAAGCCCCTTATTACGAATTTATACTTTGTCTGTTTTTAATATGTTTCAATAAGCACTTTATCATAGAATCGCTTTATATACAAGAATCATCTCAAAAACAGAGCATCTTAAATCACCTGAAACTCTTTTACAGTACAAATAAAAAAGATGCTGCAAAATATATAAGCCTCTATATTCTGCAGCACCCTATTTTATTCAAATCTTTAAAACCCTGTAGTTCAGCCTCCTATGAGGCTGGCATCCACCTCAGTATAGCCGTCTAAGGAAGGCTCTGCCACCTCTACTGCCTGACCCGGGTTATGATAAACGATCTTGGTATCCGACTCCATGCTGATCGTCTCGCCTTCCATAGTCATATCCATGACCATCTTCACTGTCCCACTGATCACATAGCCGTCTTTATTGATCACGGATTCGCCGCTTACTTCTTTGATAGTGTAAGTGAAGCCTTCCAGTTGACTACCTATATCACCCATGGCGCCAAATACCTCCTGGACATAGGCATCCATTTTGGAAGCATCCGCTGTGTAGGTCAGTATCTGGTTGTCCCCATCCTTTTTCACCTGGATGTCTTTAAGATAAGAGGAATCCATGGAACCTCCACCGGTGGAAGACTTGATTTGCTCCACCATCTTATCCAGATCCATAGCGTATTTTATCTTCTGTCCCATTGCCTCCATGTAGTAATAGCCATCTGCATAATACATGGCCGTATCAATGGTCTGTCCCATGGTGGTGGTGGTTCCCTTTGCCAGGTAGCGCATGTTTTCCGTATCAAGGCCGTCCATCTTCATGTTCATGGATGTAGAGATATCGATCTTTTCACCGCCCTGGTTCATGACCATATCCATCTCATAATCCATTTCCATGCTGGTAAGTTCCTGGCTCTTCTTCATGGCTGCATCGTACACTTCCCTGGGGTCCTGCTTGCTGCCGCAGCCAGTCATGGACAGCACCATGGCTGCCGTCAATAAAAACGCACATACTTTTTTCATAATCACTCTTGCTCCTCCTTTTGATATCTGAATATTTTATACTGCATATAACAGATTCCAGTATACTATATCCTCTGTGAAAATTCAAGCAAATCCAGCTGAATGAAACGCAGGGCTGCTGTCTGGGCATTGCAGGCAGAAACAGATCACTCCAAAAATTCCGGCATTCTATACTTATATGCAGGATTCCCGCTACAGCACGTTCCTTTCAAACAGTTCTCTCATCTTCACTGCCACCCCGTTTTGTTCCACATCAGGGCAAATCTCCTGTGCAGCAGCTTTTACGGCATCAACCCCGTTTCCCATGGCAAAACCATGTCCTACGGTTTCAAACATTTCCACATCATTAGGCCCGTCTCCAAAGCAGAAACTGTTTTCCCGAGGTATGTCAAACATCTCCAGCACCTTTTGTATACCGGTAGCCTTGGACACTGTTCTGCTATAGATCTCCATGGCCTGTCTGGGTTCATGGATCTCGCTGGCGAATTTTGTACAGCAGCCTGCAGCATAGTCCACGCCTTCCTGCGTGTCAGCCCACGCCTCCACCTTCAGAGTGTTTCTGAAAATCTCTTCCTCGTCAAAATCATACATAAAGTTCTCAAAATCAATGTTGCACTTTCTGTAAAAATCCAGCAGCCCGGTGAATTTCCTGTCAATATAGGAAAAACCGGCTGTTGACAAAATATACTGAATGTTTTTCTGACTGAACCGGCGGCAGATATCCCTGACATCTTGGCAGTCAAGATACTCCATCCCCAAGTCTTTTCCTTGATATTTGATATGTGCCCCGTTAGCCAGAACATACCCGTCAAAACCAATCTCCTTAATATTCTGCGCAATAAAAGAATACGGCCTTCCGCTGGCAATAAAGCATAAATGTCCCCGGCTTCTGGCCTGGGCAATACACTCCCTTACCTTGTCTGTAACCCGTCCAATCTGAGTACAGAAAATCGTTCCGTCAATATCAAAAAATATAATTTTTCTGCTCATTATGCAAATCTCCGTTTCTTTTTATATGTATCACTTCTGTCATTCCCTGTACATCATGGAAATCCCCTGTGCAAATTCCTGCATGTCCTGTCTTACTTCCTTTGGCTCCAAAAGCTCCGCCCCGCTGCCAAAAGACGCAATCCACTCTACGATGCTGATCCTGTCTGCAAATCCAAAGGAAAAAAGCAGCCACCCGTCTTCCAAAGCCGTAAAACTGTCAGGCCCGTATTCCTCAATCAGCCGCCATTTAAAATCCGCCCGTATCCTGGCTTTCACCTGGTAGCAGACAGGAAATACCCGTTCCGGAGACAGATCCGGCAGGGGACAGGGCCTTTTCTGAAAAAACTCTCCTGCCTGCAGATTTGTTATGCGGTTTAGCTTAAACAGCCGAAAATCCTGCCGCATCAGGCACCAGCCCCACACATACCAGTTTGACCACTGAAAAATCAAGTCATAAGGCTCTATTGTACGCCTGGATTCACCTTTTGGCCCGCAGTAGGAAAACTGCAGGATTCTCCCGGAAACAATGGCTTCATGAATCTGCTCAATTTTCAGCGACAATGACGCCTTATTCCAGGATGAAAGGTCAATTAAAATGTGCTGGTCCCCTGCCAGCAGATTGGATGCTCCGGCTGACAGCTTTTCCATCAGCCGGGCATAACGTCTGGTGCCGCTGACGCTGTCCAGACTGCGAAGCCCTGCCAGGATCGCCTGCATATCTGATGTGCTCAGTAATGTCCTGTCAATTTTATATCCTTCTGCAATGGATACGCCGCCTTTTGGCCCCTGCTCTGTCACAAGCGGAATTCCTGCCATACACAGGGCTTCAATATCCCGGTTAATGGTGCGGCGGGATACTTCAAACTTTTCAGCCAAATAAGGGGCAGTCACCTTTTCCTGCTGCAGGAGAATGGACAGGATGCCAATCATCCGCTCAAGTTTCATGTAATGTCCTCCTGTGTTTTTCTGCAACAGGAAAAGGTTCTTCCGAAATTCCTGGGCTGCAGTTATTACGTTTTTTATATTTTATGGCATATCCTCCTGTGTCATTTGTGATATTATAATGCCGTCCTTTATAAAACACAACAAGAAAGCCGGCCCGTTTTTCCTGGAAAGCTTTCTTCTGCTTCCCCGCCAGCTCGAGTACATGGGATGCGAGGGAAGCAGGGCTCCTTTCCACTCATGGGCGGCCTGAAGGCCGTCATAGAGGTGGATGCTTAAGAGGACGCAGGCCCAGTCTCCCGGATTTCTGGCCAGAAGCCCAATTCCGCCAAACATATGACTATGGATATACACTGGTTTTGCGGAATTTTCGGATTTCTGAAAGAGTTTCTTAATGCTAGGCATATGGCGCTCCTCCTTGGACTGTTTGAAAACGTGGAAGTTTCCTTCGTTACAGAGAGAAAACCATCTCTTACAACGGAAAACCAACGGAAGTGAATAGAATTCAGGAACCAGAAGGAAGTCCCGAAAAATGGAGCATAGAAAGGTAACAATCTGGGGAGAAGGCCAGGTCACGGATGGCGGAGATGACGCCAAGTTTATCGGACCGGTGCATAAATCCTATGGCAATGGTGACAAACCAGCGTACCACACCGCCCAGATCTCCGAGGACTATCTCCTTCCTCTGGATCAGTATTTCTTGGCCGTGCCCGCACTTCAGACTCTGAGCACCCTTAACCGTTACGGCATTGTTTGTCTGGAGATTGTCACCAAAACGAAAAAATCCTGCACGGCCTTTGAAAGGCCATCTCCCAGAAAACCGGGAAGGGGCCTTTCCCCTAAAAAGGGGCCACCGAAGCATCCTAAAAGCAGCTCGGGCAGCAGAAATGCACATGGCTCTGTCTGCTCGGTTGGGAAATGTCTTCAGACCATCTTCATTACCAAAGAACACCTTCTATAGGAAATGTGTCTAAGACTGCGCTCATAGTGTACCTGAGGAAATATTTTTTCCTATTTATGGAAAAACTGTCGAAATTGCATATAACTCAAATAATTCTGGAGCGGCAGGATACATCAGGAATCTAATGGGATTCCCTGGCTTCTTAGTGATGTAAATTTTTTACTCTCAAGTATCTATATACCACAATTTTTAAATAGTAATACCACATAACATAAATAATTGTTGATATTTTAAAGTACTTGTTTTAGGAATTCCCTCCCAAAAGCTTACTTCACAATGCGTCTCTCCCATTAAAATCCCTCTTTGTAAATCACCTTCCAGATTTCGTTCTTCTCTTCTCAATATTGTTAACTTCGTTTTCTCCTCTTCAGACAACCTAAGCTGTTTGTTTTTTTTCTGCTGGTTACCAATCTTTTCATATAGACATAAGGCTGAAGCCATTGCTGAAAAATAAATTTCATTCCCATACAAACGATAGAGTTCCAAAAATGTCAGCGCAATGGAATATAAATTTATACTTGCATTTTTTATATCAATCCCCCTCCGTTCCGTCTCATCTGACAATGCAATCGCAGACAAGCATATACTTGCCGACTTATTCCCCACATTAGCCTCTGTCAAAGCCCATTCGCAGAAAAAAGAACGATCTTCTACTATATAATGAATCTCCCGAAATAACTGTACCGCTTGCTCGGGCTGGTCTACCTTTCTGTACAGTTTTGATAAATGAACGATAATAAATATATCGAATGGATCTAATTTTAAAATCTCCCTATCAATCCGAATTGCTAGTGTATTGTTCCGCCCCATAAAATGTTCTGATATATACCGCCAGTTTTTGAGCCGTTCTATGTATTCTCCCTTTTTGTTCGCCTCTATTGCCGCCCGTGTCATTTCAACAAAAAATTCATCAAAATCACAATGGAATTCTTCATCTAATATTTTTCTTGCGGATTTTGCAATGGAACCATGACGGGTATAAATTATATCTCCGCTTATCGCACTGGCAGCTTCATCACCTAGTGGTCCCAAAATATTTTTCTTTATTTCCTTTTCCTTACAGCTATAAAGCTGTGCCATAACAGCTTTGGAGAGAAAAAACAACTTTTCCGAATGCATTGCTACAATATATGCAAAGGCATCCAGCAATGTTTCATGATAAAGCGGTATTTTTTCAAGTCGCCTAAGCATTGTTCTCACATGATCATGAAGGTCATCTCCATACCTAGTTGCCAACATTGCCCCCAGCAAGGCCCCCTCGTCTGGCTCATTAATTTCTTCGTTTTTTGAAGATTGCAAAAGACGTCTTTTTGCCTCTGCTGCACTTAATCCTTTAAGCTTCCCAAGGCCATCATTGCCCAGTACGCTCCATGCATCTATAAACCTTTCTGCATCTTCTTCGCTAATTCCTTTTAGATGTGGTCTGCTAAAATTTGATACGTTACGCCAATCTAGCTTATCTGCATCACTGTTAATCCAGTCTATATCTCTTGTAGCCAATATAAAATGTATATGTTGACACTTTCTCCTCTCTATTTTCTTTAACAGTTCAAATATCTGTTGTGCGACAGAAAAACAATTATCCACACCAATAATCCAATTTCCCTTTTGGGTAAAATTTAGAAGCTGTTCTTCATGGAGTTGTATCTCTTTGTCAGGATTCCGCAGAATTAACGCCTGCCAGCCATTTTCTCTACACAGTTCCCGAATCGTCTGTAGCAAGATCGTTGTCTTTCCTTCCCCACCAGCAGCAGACAATAAAACACATTTCGTTTGAGCCTCATCATTAGATTTTATAAAATCTTTCTGTAAATCAAACACAATTCTTCTAAGTGGTATATAAGACGAAAAAATATCGTTATAAGACGGTTCTTTTCCATCAAAATATTTCAGAATATCCACCCGTTCTGGCTCTTTTCTATTTTTGACAAATTCCTCATTAACCCAATGCCAGTTAGGAGGTACCTGTAATTCCTCATCCTTTTTCCTTTGTTTTGTTCTTATAGGTAAAAGCACATGTGGAAATACCCAAACATCAGTGCCCTCCTCTCTATAGTCCTCCTGAAGATTATCAGATGCATCCAGCACAAATCTATCATTTCTGTTCGACCAACGCCTAGGCATGATGCTGACCGTATCTTTAGTCAAATCCAAACTACCCCAATATAAAGAATTATAATAAACCTCATCCTCTCTAGTCTGAAAGGCAGCACCGCACTGAATGGACAAGAATCCCAAATTATTGGCTACCGTATATTCACTACTGTTTTTATGCATATGTCCATGAAGATAGATTGCCTTATGCTTTGCAAACAATGCAGAAGCTTGATTTCTTTGTTCTTCTTTCATCCAGTTCAGAGGATGGTGTCCCAAAACTAGCTTATAATCACACCCTTCCAGCTTTTCCAAAGCTTCTTGTAAAATCCACTTCCCAAATGACAGTTTTTCTTTGTCTTTATCAGAATTTGACAGCCACGCTGTATTAATTCCTGTAATGCCAACTTTATATATTCCCTTTTTCCATACATCATAGAAATATGCCTCCTTTTTGAAAATATTTTCTACAG
>CATLBO010000155.1 GCA_949879025.1 uncultured Hungatella sp.
GGTCCCCCTTGAAGTGCTGAAGACAAAGTACAGGAAAGGCTATACAGCGCTCTGTGTGGACATAAAGCGCAGGGCATCGGATTATGCGGCAAAGGTCGCCCTTAAGGGCATCCGCATCCACAAAGACTACCTTGATGAGGCTGTGCCCATTGTCAACGGGACGATTGAGCGCTCCGGCACATTGAAGCAGCTCTCAAGGGCAGCCTTTTCCCATCAGGACATAACAGAATTTGAGTCCCTTGCCCTGACGCTGCGGCAGAAAATCCTGACGGATCTGGAACCCTTCTACGCAAAGCATCTGGGACTGTATATAACACAGGAATGTCTGGAGAATCCGGATATACCGCCCATGATCTACTGCAGCGCCAGCCATTGTATCTGGCAGGACGGAAAATGGGTTCCCCTGGAACTACTGGATACTGCACAGGCAAAGAGCGCATGACATCACATTTACAATGAAAGGAGTACCACATGGAAGAATTAGCAATAGAAAGGCTTATCGGAAAAGACAGTATTACCATCACGCTCACAGAGGATGAGCTTGAGAAGGCATACCGGATCAAGGAAAAGCGTTATCTGGAGGAGGACTTTGCAAATGCACTGGCCGATGCCGCCCAGAATCCGGACACCCGGTTCCATACAGGGCACCTGGAGGAATTTCCTGAGCTGCTGAACTGGCTGTGCGTATGCTTTGACGATTTCTATGACGCCAATATGAGCCACAATGACCTGATGGAGCTTACCCTGAACCACCTGCAAGATGCATCTTTAACGCCGGAGTTTTTTATATCTCTTGCCAGATGCGCACCTGCAGTCTGTATGGGAGCTGAAAAGAGGATGGAGGACTGTGAACAAAACTGCGCACAGTACCGCCGCTGCAGCAACATTGCCGAGGCAAATGACAGAAGCCGCCAGTGGGAAAAACTGGCTTCCCTGCTCTCCATGCACAGGAATGGAAACTGCACCTGCAGCAAGGATGACGATGCTGAAGTATGCCCTGCGGCAAAATATCTGACCGGCACATGGGACATCAGTGAGTTCTTCCACTCAGAGGACAGGAAGGAGGCTGCCTGATGAAAAAGCTTGAAAAAATAAAAGAGCATCTCTTAACAATCATTCAAAAAGAAGAAATAAAAACCCAGTCTGAAATAGAAGAATTATCCCAAAAGCAGCGTGACAATATGGACTTTTACGGTATCGGCGGTCCCTACCAGCGTTATGAACAGGCCATCGACCGCAGAAAAAAGCACTTATCCGAGTTGGAAGCCTTACGGAAAGCACAAAACTCTGCGATCCTATTAGAATCATTACGCCTGTATGGGTACTTCTGTCCTTCCTGCAAAGAAAAAATTTACCTGCAGGAGAGAAATCCAGAAACCGTAGACTGTCCTATCTGCAGCCGCATGATATACAAGGATGGTGTATATACGGAATGGAACGTGCAGAAAAACAGCAGGTTTACCCGTCTGCACGGACAGGGAAACTAAAAGAATTGGAGGGATTATTAGATGGCACTTTACAAAAAGCTGGATCTGTGGTCCATATCAGACGGGCTGGATAAAATGATGGACTACTGCTACAACGGCAATGAGAAGGACAGCCCTTACTGGGACCATTACTGCGACCAGATCAATGAATTATGCAATGCAGCAGCCGACCTGTATAATGAGCTTCAGGATATAAAGAATAAGCTCTGGTATCAGATGCCCGCCAAAAAGATTGCTTTCTGTGGCGAGGATGACTGCAGCCAGACAGCGACGGCCTGGTTCAATACGGCGGCGGCAATGCTGTCCGACACGGATATGGCAGAGCTTCTGGAACATGAGAACATCTACTGTGCTGATGAATGGGCGGAAAAGCAGAAACGTATCTCCGCCCTGAACAGGCTGACCAAACAACAGCAGATGCTCCTCTATACGGAAGTCACCAGCTTCATTACACGGTATCTGGAGCTGTCCGCAGCGTTTGAAACCATAGAGGCTGTCATCGCTGAACTGGATTACCACCAGACGGCCATGAAAGGAAACGGAGGCGTCACACTTCCACAGTCGGCATATGTCTGAGAAGCATATGAAATTATAACCCTTACAAATACACAAGAAGGAGGCTTTTATGTATATCACTGCATCCACCTACGGGGGCATGGACTGGCATGACTCCCGCACCATATACGAACAGCTAAAGGGCAGCGGCTCTTACGACATCAGGGAAGACAAGGTTCCGGAAGCCATTGCCGATGACATCGCCAAAGACTTCCCCTATGTGGAAGACATCCGGGAAAAGATCCTGCAGGCTCTCTCCGAAAAATCCAATCTCCACTTTATGATCAAATCCGGGGAAAAGGATAGTCTGGGGAACGTGTACTATAAGGAAAGCGCATGTTATGAAGATGACGGGAGGATCTATTATGAAGCCGAAGCCGACTTTGACGGCGAAAAGCAGACACTGACAAGGAACCTTGCCTTCGGACAGGTTTCCTATATCACGACCTACCATGTCGAGGACATTCCGGATGGCCAGCTCGGCTACATCGTGACAGAAGATTTCCTCGCGCCAGCGAAAGGTGTCGATCTGGTCGAAAGGCTCTACCACGACATCTTTGATGAACTGGAAACTGCGCAGGATTATGCCGCTAACCTCAAGCTGCATGGATTCAAATATCCAACATCCATTGTAACATTCCTTGTATGCAATAAAGGATCGGTTCTCCAGACGGAATGGTATAAACAGCAGAAAGAAGCCATGCGGCTGATGGAAGAAAAAGGGCAGACATATCTGGACGATAGCTTCCACATCTTTGCCAGGCGCCACATAGAAAACCTGAAAAAACTTTCCACAAAGGAGAATGCTTAATGAAAAACCAAAAACAAACCATAAAATGCTCAGAATGTAACCATTGCAGCGGATTGCGTCGTCCCGGCAACACAAGCACGAGCTTCACCTGCTCCCACCCTGACCAGGGGTATATCCAGAACTATTTCCGTGAAAAAAGGATGAACAAGATGCCTGGTTTCCTTGGATACGGGGCAAGGTATTCGGAGGCCGTCCCTATCAAGACAGCACCTGCCTGGTGCCCTGAAAAAAGGGCGGCAAAACAAAAACGAAACGGTCAATGACCGCTTTAGAAACAACCGGGGAGAGGCAGTTTATGCTGTTTCTCCTCTTTTTCATTCCACTCTATCTGCATAAAAAACTCACATACAGAATATGAAATTGAATTTTGCACATAATTCTGTTATAATAATACACAAAACAAGAAAGGAGACGTTGAAGATGCCACAGATCAGACCAATTACAGACTTACGGAACACTAATGAAATTTCTGAAATCTGTCATGCAAAAAAAGAGCCCGTGTTCATTACTAAAAATGGATATGGTGATCTTGTTGTTATGAGCATAGAAACATATGAGTCCATGCTGGAAACCGCCGAAACAGATGCTGCAATCCTAGAAGCAGAAACCGAATATGCCCAGGACGGAATACTCCATGATGCCAGAAGCGTATTTGATTCTTTAAGGAGGAAACATTTTGGATAAATACACTGTCTCCCTTACAAGCCGGGCTTTACGGGATCTGGATGACATCTATGTTTATATTGCCCAGACTTTACTGGTGCCTGAAACTGCATTGGGAATGGTGGATAAAATCGAAAAAGAAATCCTTTCCTTAGAAGAAATGCCCTACCGCTTTCCAGAGAGGAAAACAGGGGCATATGCCAACAAGGGATACAGACAACTTTTCGTTGGTAATTATACGGTTATTTACCGCATTGACGAAAAACGCCGACAGGTTATCGTCATAACCATCAGATACTCCCCCAGTCAGTTTTAATATACAATATCTAGTATTTTATAATTGACTTGTTCTATATATTGTGTTATCATGAATTTGTTATTGAATTTTGTGCAGTTCCAGAACGAAAAGCACACGCTGTTTAAGTTTGTACGGAGTCAGAAAGTATAAAGTGCAGGACACTTTACGCCTTCTGGCTTTTTTGTGTCTGTAAAGCACCTCTTTACAGGCTGTCATACAGCATATCTGTACGCAGGCAGGAATGACTACGGCAAGAACAGGCCGTTATCATCTCCTGCCTTTTTTCGTTCAAGGAAGGAGGCCGGAAAGGGAATTTCACAAATTCACTGGCAAAATCTAAAAGAAAAGAGGAAGAATGAATGTCACAGACAACAGAACGTATTCACGAACTGGTGGACAAACTCAACCAGTACCGCAATGAGTATTACAACAAGAATGCCCCCAGTGTGTCAGATGCCGTCTATGACCATCTTTATGACGAACTGGATCGCCTGGAGAAGGAAACAGGGATCATCATGAGCAACTCCCCCACACAGACCGTAGGCTACAAGGCTGTCAGCAGTCTGGAAAAGGTACGGCATCCCATCCCGCTGCTCTCACTGGGCAAGACCAAGATGGTGAGCGAGCTGGCTGCTTTCTTAAAGAAACACGCAGCCCTGCTCATGCTGAAGCTGGACGGCCTGACCGTAAAACTCGTTTACGAGGACGGGAAACTTGTGGAAGGCTCCACCAGGGGCGACGGCGACGAAGGGGAACTTATTACCCACAATATCTCTGCTTTCCGGAATGTGCCGCTCTCCATCCCTTATAAGGGGCGCCTTGTAATGACCGGTGAAGGATTTATCCATAAGAGCGACTTTGAGCGCCTGAAGGATACCCTGACAGGCAGCGACGGAAAACCCTATCGCAATGCAAGGAATCTTGCCTCCGGTTCTATCCGGTGTCTGGATGCCTGCATCTGCAAAGAACGGGAGATCAGCTTTTTTGCCTTCAACATCCTTGAGGGCATGGATGAGTTCTCCGACATCAGGGACAGCCGCAGCAGCCTGCTGCTCTCCCTGCCTGAGTATGGTTTTGGTATCTGCCCTTTCCTGCCGGTATCCCCTGATGAAACGGCTGAGGATATTTCGGTAAAAATAAGGACACTGACAGACCTTGCGGAGCTTTCGGACATTCCCATTGACGGGATGGTGCTGCGCTTTGACAGCTTTTCTTATTCCGCAAGCCTCGGCAGGACCGGCCACCATTACAATGACGGCATTGCCTTCAAATTTGAGGATGACACCTATGAAACGGTCTTCCGGTCTATTGAATGGCAGACAGGACGCACCGGTGAGATCGCACCGGTAGCAATATTTGACACGGTGGAGATCGACGGCTGTGAGGTATCCAGGGCGAGCCTCCATAACCTGACCTTCATCAAAGGACTGGAGCTGCACCCCGGATGCCGCATCCTGGTATCCAAGCGCAACATGATCATTCCCCATGTAGAGGAAAATCTGGACCGCGGGAACTATCAGGACATGATACCACAGACCTGCCCCTGCTGCGGGCAGCCTACACGCATGCATTCCAGGGCAGGCGACAAAGGGCGCATGGTGGAAACGCTCCACTGCGACAATCCCGAATGCGGCAGCCGCATCCTTCATAAGTTCGTCCACTTTGCAGAAAAGAAAGCCATGAACATCAGGGGGCTTTCTGAATCGACGCTGGGCCAGCTCATCAGGATCGGCGCCTTGAAAAGCTATCAGGACCTCTACCACCTTGACCGCTACCGGAATGAGATCATCGCTCTGGAAGGTTTCGGAGAAAAATCCTACGAAAATCTGATCGCTTCCATCAACGAGAGCCGCAACACAACCTTTGTACGCTTCGTTGTGGCAATGGACATCCCCCTGATCGGCAGGACTGCCAGCCGGATACTGGACAGACATTTCCACGGCAGCCTGCGGGAGCTGAGGCTGGCTGCACTGGACCGTTTTGATTTTACCTGCCTTGAAGGTATCGGTGACATTATGAGCAGCAACCTCCATAAGTGGTTCCGCAACCCGGACCACCTTCTGTTATGGGGCAGCTTACAGAAAGAATTACACTTTGAAAATGGTTTGGATGCAAAGGCATCCGGAAAGGAGAACAATATGAGCGAAACAACAAACAACAAATTTGCAGGATGCACCATCGTAGCCACAGGGAAACTTGAGAACTTCACCCGTGACGGCATCAACGCCAAAATCATCAGCCTCGGTGCCACGCCCGGCAGCTCCGTCACCAAAAAGACAGATTACCTGATCTGCGGGGAAAAGGCCGGAAGCAAGCTGGCAAAGGCGCAGCAGCTCGGTATTAAGGTACTGACAGAGCAGGAATTCATGGACATGATCGCTTCCTGAGCATGGCTGTCCGGCAAAGGCTTTTACCTGATTTCCGCATACAGGCAGTGCTGCCTGTATGTGGATAAAGACAAAGGAGGATATGATAGATGAACATTTCAGGTGTTCCCCTACTGGCAGAACCATCAAATCTTCCTGCCAGCAGCACACTGCCAGAAACAGATTGGGAAAATATCCCCGTCCATGAAAATGATGTCACAACCGTCCTTATGCAGCGCTGGATTGCCTGCTATATGCTGTATGACTGGAATCTCCACCATGCAGATCACGCTTATCTTAGCAATAAGTGCAACTGGGTGCAGCAGACATACAAACGGCTGGAAGGTACGGCCACAGATGCCGCATCTTTAAAAGATACCCTGACGGATACGTTCAATCGAATCCTGCTTGAGGATGTGGAGGACTTTATCCAGACGCACATGAGGGTATGGAAATGTGACCGTCTGACGGTTGAGTTCCAGGTCGCGAAAGTGACAGCGGAAATCTTTTCCAATCCAAAATCATAACAAACGAAAAGGATGCCGGCATATCCCATGCCACGAAAAAAACTGTCTGAAATTGGCAGTTTTTTTCAAGTATCCGGCCACTACAGGGTATTTATTTTATATAGGGATTTCCCCATGGAACCTGTGTAACAATTTTCAAAACCGCGACTGACAAAACGGCGGCAACATGCTATAATATGAGAAAGAGAGGTACATCTATGCCAAGCACAACCAAAACCATCCAACAGTTAAACCTGGAGGACGATTTCCTTTTCGCTAAGGTAATGAGTGATAAGGAGGTCTGCAGAAAAGTATTAGAAAAAATACTGGGCGTTTCCATTCGGGAGGTTTCCGTGCCT
>CATLBO010000156.1 GCA_949879025.1 uncultured Hungatella sp.
CTACCTGGGAAGAATAGGCGTGTACGCTTCCCTGGTAGGTACTTTTTGCACCAGTGCAACCCATCAACAGTTTGTAGGGGCTTTGGACCCTCACGCCGCCCATGGTCAGCATGGCCGTTTTAGTTGCCGGGCGGTGTTGGCCGCCCTGGGTGGTGCTTATTCCATAAAATCTAAAATTGTCATCTGCTCCGGCTCCGGGAAGTATTCATCTTCCCATTCCACTCCTATGTAGTCCAGCACACGGCCCCATCCGAACTTCCCCCCCGTCTTAGGGTCTGTGCAACATCTATACATCCAGAAATCCCACTCTTTGGGATTCCGTGCCCTTAGCAAGTCAAATCTATGTGGCCGTTTTTCCATATGTACCCCAAATCCGCACATACTGCACCCGGTACGTTGTGCCTTTGTTGTGTAAAGGGTTCCATCTGCCTTTCTTTCAATACTTCCGTATATTTCCGGCACTGGCACTTTCAAGTCAATGGCAAGCTGTAAAAGGTCTTGCCTTAAAAATGGGGCGAATGGTGCGGAACGGATGACATTTTTTCCAAAATAATTACATCCATGCTCCACAAGTGCATCCTCACGTTGTCCGCCCTCTGATGCCATAAGTCCCAGGAATGGCTTGCTATTGTGTTCCTTGGCCCATTTATCACAAGGCTGTTCTTTCATGTAAAGGCAGCATTTATTTGATACAAGAAACGGGGCAATCTTATAGTTTACTTCCTCATTTTCATTCTCATATCCTGCAAATAATTCAAGCCACTTTTGAGGTAATTTCATACGGCTGTTCTTTGCGAAATGTCCTTGTGCCCCACATTCCCCGGTTATTATTGCATGGCGTACCGTTTTATTTTTCTCCGTTGGATGCTGCAATGTTTCAATCTTCCCGGCTATCCTTTTACTGATTACAGGAAATCCAAACTCATTAAGAATCTGTGTTTTGCTTTTCCCTGGACTTAACGAAATGACCCCTATTTCCTTATGGATTTTTTGGATGCTCTTATCTTCCAGGCTCGAAACGGATATGGCCGGAACATTTATACCGATTGACCGTAAAAAATATAAAAGTGTAATACTATCCAGGCCGCCAACTGACACATGGGCTTCCAACCCCATGCCGTCCAAAGTTGAAATAAATTCATGTGCCCGGATTTCCGCACGCCTAACCTTTATGTTGTAGGGTAAATTCTGCATGGCCGTCATCTGTGCCTTTTTCAGTTTCTTTTTTTCTTTAAATTCCTCGAACTCTCTTTCCCGTTCTGCTTCGTTCATTCTATTAAGTTCCTCACTTTCTGCCCTGCTGCCGCCTGGCCTATAATGCTTTCTGTGCTACCTCTGCCCGGTAAGGCTCCCCACCACGTTTCAATTCATTGTAGATAGTTGCCCTATGCACTCCCACTTCATCCGCAATAGCAGAAACCTTTACCCCTGCTGCGTGCATCCTCTCAATGGTCTGGCGGTCCGTGAAGTTCAGCCGTCTATTTCCTTTCCTCATGCCCCTTTATCTCCTTTCTGCTTTTGGTGAAATAAAAAAAGAGTGCCCACAAGAGTTTTTTAATTCTCTTGTAGCACTCTCTTATTTTCTGTTAAAAATAAGATGCTTTAGAGTATATTTCCCTTGTCGCATCTTATTTTACAATGAACCCTTTATATGCTCTATATTACAGTCATGCTCACTTCCTGCCCTACCAGACTAGTCGCATACATCTGAGTGGTAATTACCGTGGAATTCTTCATGGGTCGTCATGAATGCCATGGACTGCAACATGGTCATCTGCGTCATCAACTCGCAGTCCCCTGTGATTGCTTTAATAATCTTTCGGATTTTATCTGGCATATTCTGCCAACGCTCTTTTAATTTATCCACTTCTTTATCCAACCTTTTGTCTTTTTTCTTTGTTATCCGCACCTATAACCACAGCTCTTTCTTACGTCGCTCTTCGTGGTTTACAAACAACTGTCTATTTAATGGCTTTCCATAGCCCCTTTTTCGTTGTATTCCTACCTACTATACGTAGACGTAAAACCATCCGCCCCCACTGTAAAAAGCGTCGCTTTTCAGCGGCGTATTTTATGACATTTGGTCGGAAGGCTCTCTGACCATGGTAGCAGTGGTTCCAGGTCTTTTGCTGCTATGGCCCCCTTGGCATTCATCAGCTCCGGGAGTCTTTCCAAAAGATATTTTATATAATAGTACGGATTCAACTCATTTAGCTTCGCCGTTTCTGTGATACTGTAAATCACTGCGCTTGCCTGCGCACCCTTTACGGAGTTTATCAGTACCCAGTTTTTTTCCCACACAGAACGTCCGGATGCTTCTCTCTGATGCTGAATTATCGATCGGGACATCTCCGTTCTCCAGAAATACTTTCAGATATGCTTCTTGATTTACGCTGTACTTCAGGCCCTGGGCTGTTTTCCCTTTCGGCAGACAGCTTTCGTCCTCCAGCCGTTCTTTTACCCATGCAAAATACTCCTCCACCAGCGGTTTGATCGAGGTCTTCCTTTCTTTCAGCCGTTCTTCTCCTGACAGTTCCCTGAGTGTCCCTTCCAGCTTATAGATCGTGCTGATCCTTGCCAGTGCCTGGTACGCTGCCAACTGACGCACCGCTTCGGGACTGCTTTTTCCAAGGGCTTTTACTGCGTCCGCATAATCTCGCCTGGCGTGTGCCTTATCTCAGAACTCGAATAAGGCACATTATCCCAGAAGTATTGTTATTCCAGGAGAAATGCAGATACCCGCATAAGCCCAGCATTTCTCCGTTTAAATCTGGAATAACATTATCGCCTGACTTATTTTAGGAAATCAGGTATATTATCCTTTCCTTTACTATTGATTTTATAGGGGTCCTCTTTAATAAACCATTTGTCATTCCATGATTTCAACTGGCGGTCCATTGTATCCTGTGTGATTTCCGTATAAATCTGGGTAGTCTACAAAGAAACATGGCCGAGAAAGTTTTTGACCACAATCAAAGGCACTCCGGCTTCAAGCATATGTGTTGCTGTCGTATGGCGCATTAAATGGGGCGTGTAATTATCCCTGAATAGATCAGGATTTTCCTGCCTTTTCCATGCACATTGATTCCGGCTCTGTCAGGATAAAACTGAACATCACCTACAGTCAGGTCACACACTTCCTGCGCCCTCATGCCGCTGGCATACATAAAACATAACAGGGTTTTATCCCTCAGCCCTATTTCCGTACTTGCATTAGGAAGATCAAAAATAACCTCCACTTCTGCCCTTGTAAAAGAGCTTCTTCCTGCACGGGATGCTTTTTTCTTGGGAACTTTTGATACATTGTTCATGAATAAAGAGGCTGAGCCAAAATCTCTGTTCTGTGCATAGATTGTAAAAGAAGCGAGTGCGGAAAGTCGCTGGTTTCTTGTTGCTATGCTGTAGCCCCGCTCTGACTCCAGCCAGTCAAGGAATTCCGTGATCACCTGACTGTTAAGGATTTCAAAGTTTATCTTGTTGGACGGTGTTGCTTTGACTATATACATGAATTCCATAAGTATACGGAATGCTGCCTTATACGAAGTGATGGTCGCTGCTGACAATCTTTTGGCGACTGGGAGATATGTATCGAAATAATTTTCAAGCGGATCAAGAAAGGAATCTTTTTTATGCTTCATGATCCACCTCCGGCAGTATCCCATGCATAAAATCTCCCCAAATTTGAACTATTTCAGGAAATAGTTCACTGTTGAATTTCAGATACTTGGAGGTTTCATTAAGGCTGTCATGTCCCAGATATATGGAAAGATACGGTATGGCGTCATCAATGCCTCTTCCTTCCATTTCCGTCTGGGCAAAGGATTTGAACGCAAATACATGACGCAGGCAAGGTCCTCTCTCGTGTTTACGACGGTTATCAAGCCGGATATCGTTGTCCTTCAGTATTTTTTCAAATCTGTGCTTAACCGCCCTATCAGATATATGGCCGTTCTTTTTAGAAGAAGGGGAAAGCCATCCATCGCTTTTCCCATTCATCTTCATGGCCATACGGTATTTCGCCAGAATCTCTGTCATCCCTGATGACATCGGCACCAACCGTTGTTTATCGCCTTTGGTATTTACCAGCCGCAGAATGCCGTTTCCAAGGTCTGCATCTGTTGTACGGATCTTTACCGTTTCACCTATCCTTAATCCACAGCTGTACAATAAGCGTATGATCACCGGGAACTCAATCACCAGATAAGGATCTGCCTTTTTATCCCATTGTACAACACTATCTGCGGAATGGAAGATATGCCTGCCCTCGCCCTCGCTAAATATTTAGGGAATATAATCTTCATGTACTTTCGGAACAACAGGAATAAAGACTGTCTATCCGGATAATGCTAGGAATTTCAGAACCTGTCGTATGGTTATTACCTCATTTCCAACCGAGCTGCTCTTACCCTTAATTGTTCCAATCCAGCCATTTACAAAAGACTCTGTGATCTGGCCTGGAGAAAAAATGTGTGCCTCCAGATAGGCATCGAACCTTTTTTTGTCGGAATATATGCTGTTAAACATTTCTGATCTGCCTCCTTCCTGAAAGGTAATCCTTAAATATTCCTTCCGGTTCTGGAGGTTCAAGAGAACACAGCCTTAGTTTCTCAATGTTCGTTTTTGCGTAATGTTTTATGTCATCCGGATCCGAATGGCCCAGTATCCTTCTGACCGTTTCATAGGATACGCCATCATTCACCATCGAACTAACAAGTGATGAACAGAAGGAGTGTGGCCCATGCTTTTTTTCAGCTGTGTCTATTCCTGCTACATTAAAGTATTTAGCAGCCCCATTATAATACTTGTTGTTATCCGATTATAAGGAGCTGATATGCTATGGAAAACAAATCCATCATTCCTGCCGGGGAATGATGTGTTTTTCAAATACAGGACTATTGCCTGGGATGCATCGTCCGGCATCCGTAAAGACAACGGCTCTCCGGTTTTCTCTTGTATCATATGGATGTATTCGGTCTTAAGATCAACTTCTGACCGCTTTAGCTTTGCAATATCACCTGAACGAAGCCCCATGCGTGTTGCAAGTCTTATGATTGCAAGATCCCTTTTTCCGGTATTTGTAGCTATGTCAATCACGTTTTCAACCCAGGTGATTTCTGCAGGAGTATAAGTTGTTGGTAAAACCTTACGTCTTTTATAATGGGGCACAACTCCCGAAAAATCTGTTTTGGTATATCCTTTATCCGTCAAATACTTTAAAAACTGACGGATTCTCGCATAATTATCCTTATTGGTGTATATGAGCAGCGCCTGTCCGGCAAGTCCTGCATCAAGGGTAGAAAAATCAACACATCCGGCCTGGCCTATGTATTTCAGAAACAGGATACAAGATTTCTTCTTTTCAATGACAGTTGTCGGCTTGTTTCCCAATTTTACACATTCGTCTATTACTCATGCAATATGTGTTTAAAAACCGCAGGAGCCTCTTGCTCCTGATTTCCATGATGGCATCTGTATGGTTTCCCCTCCATGTAATCATCCAGCCTCCTTACAGCACATGAGTATGTGCTGTAAGTGGAACTGCAGACATGAGTGCTGCCTAAAAATTCACGGCCGATTTCATCTGTATAGATTTCTGTGCCATGCTGTTGCATTAACGAATGAATCCGGTTATAGAACCGGCGGTAAATCGTCAATATTGATTCCATGTAATTCTGTTCTTTGAGCTGATTGATAATGCAATCTGCCAGTTCAGTGAAGCTTAAAAAGTTGTCTGCCATAATTGACCTCCTCTTATAATGATTTACAAGATCAATTATACAGAGAGCAATCATTATTCAAGAAAACTTTGAATCCTTTGCTATTTATGCGCTTTTTTCATCATTCCTGGAATAACAATACTTCTGGGATAATGTGCCCAGCAGTTCGCATTCCTCAACCCCGGCAGGTCCCTTTCTATCTTGTGGTACTGCTCCAGACCGTCCGTCACCAGAATCCCTTTATAATCCTTATAGAATTCTTTCGGATGGCTGCTGTTCCGGGTCTTCTGGTATTCATACAGGACCACCGGCCTTTCCTGGTACGTCTCCCCGCTCCGATGTACCCACATATAACTGGTGCTTCCCGCATCCCGTCCATCCCGGATCACTTCCACGGGGGTCTCATCCGACTGGGTAACCGGGTATTCCAGCAGCCTTTCTTTCAGGTAGGCATACATTGGCGCCAGGTATCTCTCACAGCACCGAATGCTCCATCCCGCCATCGCCTGACGGGAGATATTGACTCCATTTCGGCTGAATTCCTGCTCGATCCGGTACAGCGGCAGCGAGTTTACCTATTTGGCATTCATGATCGCCGCTCCCAGCGACGGGGTCAGGATGCTGTTGCGCAGAAGATCCCTTGGACGGTCTCCCCTTAAGAATTCATCCTGGTGGTCCCCGTCTGTCCCCGCATATACATGAACATTGTGCTTTTCTACCATCCAGAAGGCCGGTTTATACCGGAGCCTCCTGTATTCTTCCGTCGGCATCTCCCTCCGGTAGCCTTTCCCAAACAGGCTGTCCAACTCCTCCTGAGGGATGTCATGGTCATGGGGCTCTTCCGGAAAATCTTTTAAATCCGCTTCCCGCTTCCCTTTCTGTTTCTTATTATGCGGTTTCTTTGGAAGGATATCCTTCGGTTCTTCTCCTAAAGCTTCTTCTGACAGATATTCTGCCTCGTTAAAAAAAGACAGCTGGCCCTCCATTGCCTCCAGCTTTTCCGTATGCCGGCCAAACTTTTGCTGGCTGGCGACCCGGATTTGCTCGATCAGGTTTTCCAGGTTCCCGTTCATCCGCTCCTGCATGGACAGGAGCATGCGCCTCAGCTCCTCCTTGCTGCACTTCTCCCGGTCCTCGACCGTATCGGTTTTCCCCATGGCTCCTGCCTCCTCCACCTCCTATTATATCATAAAAATAATAGGCGTTTGTGAAACGCCA
>CATLBO010000157.1 GCA_949879025.1 uncultured Hungatella sp.
TGAAACGTGTTTAGAAACTTAAAAGTGAGGAGTAAGCTTCTTCTCTCATTTGGAATTATGATGGGATTCTATATTATCTCAGTCATTGTAGCCAACTTCGGACTCGGAAGCGTTCTCAAAGGATTAGAGAATTTTTACGACCGTCCTTATCCAATGGTTCGGTATTCTTTGGAAGCCGAGTCTTCCACCCGCCAGAATCAATTAAATATGTTCCGCGCTTTAACCACGGAAGATGAGGCAAAAAAGCAAGAACTGCTGGCACAGGTCAACGAGCTGGCACAGCTCATGAGTAACGCCCTTGACGAACTGACCCAGGTTTACGGTTCGGATGACGCACTAGTATCTGCCGCTTTGGACGCCGCGTCCAAGTTAAAGTCAGCCCGCGAAAAGGCTCTGTCTTATCTGGAAGCACACCAGGGGAATCAGGCGCTTGCCGTATTGAACGGGGAATATGCCGATGCAGGTATTGAATTCCAGGAAGCAATCGATGCCATTATCGAAAGAGCTGAGACAAACGCAGACATATTCTACGAGGAAGGTCATCAGACCAAGAAGTCCTGTACAATTTTGCTAGTAGGCGTTGCTCTTTTCAGCCTTGTTGTAATCTGTATTCTGGCAGTTCGGCTGACTAAGAGCCTTACCACTCCAATCGTAGAGATTGAAGGCGCTGTAAAAGAAATGGCAAAAGGTAATATGCATGCAAAAGTTACATATGAATCTAACGATGAATTGGGCGGACTTGCTGAAAACCTGCGTTTCTTATTAAAGACGTTGTCTAGTTACATTGAACATATCAGCCAGAGGCTTGGTTCCCTTGCAGACGGAGACCTCTCCGTAGAGATGGATATGGACTACCTTGGAGATTTCCAGTCTCTCAAGCTTTCCTGCGGCAAGATTATTGAGTCCCTGAACGATGCCATGAGCCAGCTTCATCAGGCATCTGACCAGGTTGCCGAAGGCTCTGAGCAGGTATCCAGTGGTGCTCAGGCACTTAGCCAGGGCGCAACAGAGCAGGCCAGCTCAGTAGAAGAATTGGTGGCTACTCTTAATGAATTATCCGATAAGGTCAACAAGACCGCACACAATGCCCGTGACGTCAACGACCTTATGGGCCTGACCGTAGGTGAGATTGACAACAGCAACAAGATGATGGAATCCATGATGACTGCTATGACCAGAATCAATGAATGTTCCAGTGAGATTGAAAAGATTATCAAGACGATTGAAGATATCGCATTCCAGACCAATATCCTTGCACTTAACGCTGCTGTTGAGGCTGCCCGTGCAGGAGAGGCAGGCAAGGGATTTGCCGTAGTTGCAGACGAAGTAAGAAGCCTTGCTTCCAAGAGCCAGGAGGCTGCAAAGGATACAACCGCACTGATCAGCAATTCTCTTACCGCTGTTTCAGAAGGAAATCAGATCGCAGCAGATACACAGGAATCACTGTTGAAGGTTGTATCAAGTGCACAGAAGATTTCCGAGAATATGGCTGCTATCACAGAGGCATCCGATATGCAGGCAGAAGGAATCCAGCAAGTTACACTTGGTATCGACCAGATTTCTTCCGTTATCCAGACGAACTCCGCTACTGCTCAGGAGAGTGCAGCGGCCAGTGAAGAACTTTACAGCCAGTCCAGTCTGCTTAAGAGCTTAGTAGGACGTTTCCGGTTGAAAAAGATGGCAGGACCTATGACACCGGTTGTAGCAAGAACTCCGGATCCGGAGCCGGTTCCGGTTGCTGTTCCAACTCCAATTCCAGAGCCGGTTTCAGAAACCGTGGTGGTACCTGCACCGACTCCGAAGGCTCCGGTAAGCAGCGGTGCTTTTGTAGATGATATGGCAAAGTATTAAGAATGTTGAATTGATATGCTGACAATATAACAAAGGGGATTCCTTTTTATTATAGAAGGAATCCCCTTTATTTTATGTTTTATTCTGAAATGGCTTTCAAAATCTCCTGCTTCATCCGCAGCACCTCCAAATCATCCGGCAAAAGCGGCAATAACTGTTCCATCACCCCATATGCCTCATTCCACTGTTTCCCTTCTATCAAGCCTCTTAAAACCTGCTTCACCTGCCCTCCAAGCACGGTAAATTCCTCTGGCAACTTCTTACTCTTGGCTTCTAAATTTTCCTCCAGCCTCCTCAGTAATTGACCTACTGCTACACACATCTGCGGACTAATCATTCCTGCTTCTTTCAGAAAAGGGAGGCTTTCTTTAAAGCATCCCGCTTCTATATAATCTATGGCCTTCTTAGCAGCCACAGCGAACCGATATCTGGTCGGAAGGGCAAAAGCCCCAGGCTCAGCCAGCGCCTCCTCCCTATATACTGCCTGTGCATCAGCCAGTACACTCTCACAGTACTCCTTCAACAACCCCCTCAGTCTGGATTCCTCCAGCAATTCCCTTGTCAGCAGCTTCTCCAGGTAGCATTGCTCTAGTCTCCTTCTATAAAAAGGAAAGCCCTCCAGCAAAGGCAGCATCTTCGGATAAAACTCCTGCATTTCCTCCCATTTCTTATTCCCCGTCACAGCCTCAGCATACCCGTTCCAGGCTTCCGGTGACATCTCCTTCAGCATCGGGGCCAACGAAAATTGGTTCCTCACACCAATCTCCATCATCTCCCACTGGAACCCAGGCGGGCAATCCCCTGCACAGTTTTTCCATAATTCTTCCGCTTCTTCCAAATCCCCCTGGCTCTCAGCAGAAAGCACTTTCTGGATACGCACATAAGGGTTTTCGGTATCCATCCCTGCATACTCCCCCAAGATTTCCGCCTTTTTCCCCCGATACCTCTTTTTCCATTCCTCCAGCCGTGGATAATAAGGAAGCATACGCTCTCCGTCCTCCCAGGGCAGCCAGGAAAGGAGCCGGCATGCCATCTGGAAATCCTCCGCCTCCAGAGCAAAGAACAATCCGTCCATATACACCGGAACCATTTCCTTCGCGGCCATACCAAACGTAATCCCCGCAGCGCTCTGCAGCACAGCCTTCTCCTTATGCGCCAGAAGATAACAAAACTTCTCATGGTAGAGGCCCACATATCCAAGCCCCTTCCCATATTCCTTAAGCTCGCGGCATGCCGCCACCAGTGTTATGCTCAGATGGAGGGCTCCCGCCTCCAGCGTCCGCGGGTGCTTCAGGATTCGTTCCCCCTCCTTAAGGGCAAGGCGGAAATCACCTGTATAAAAAATCAGCAGGGGCAGGTTCACCTGCAGCCATAACTCATAGTTATAGATCCGTTTCTCCCTCCTGGCAAGCACAAGCCCCCTCCGGCAGTATTCAACCGCCGGGCCAAACTCACTCACACTCCTGTATTCCTGGGCAATCTGCATACAGCATTGGGGGGAATCGGGGTCCTTTTCATACATTTCCAAAAGCAGCGGCAGGTTACGGCTGGTCCTGGTGTCCTTCTGTTCAAAGCTCTCCCTCCTGGCATACCCATAATGGTGTACAAATGCCGACAGATGCTTGCAGGGCTCTCCAAGGGGGACAAGGTTCTCATGGACCGGGAACACAAACTCCGTCTCCGGCGTCAGCCGGCACATCCTCCCTACGCCCCCGTCAGAATAACGCTTCCCCTCAAAATCCAGGTAATTGTGCTGGATATAAAAAGCAGACTGGTACTGCTTATATTCCCCACTCTTAAAAAATTGAATAATCTCACTTGTATCCTCAAACCACTCATCATCGTCAATATACAGAAACCATTCCCCCCGCCCTTCCTTCAGCCCCGCATTTCGGGCTTTGGCAAAATCATCGCACCAGGTAAACGGAATGATATGGGAGGTATACTGGCGTACAAGGTCCAGCGCAGCCTCCTCTTTTCCGGTAAAGACAACAATCAGTTCACTATTCAGCTCCCTGAGCAGGGGCTTCAGCGAAGCAAGACACTTCCCAAGGGTATCCATCCGGTCAGATACCAGCATGGAAATCGTAAGCTGTATGTTCATACCCTTCTCCTCCTTATTAACTCCTGTCCTATCCAGATGAATTCCTCGTCCTCCGGCATCAGCGGAAGCACCTGCTTAAGAAGCCCGGCTGCCTGTGCTGTCTGCCCTGCCTCCAGCAGGGTATAGAGTGTCGCCTTCATCTGTCCTGCAAGGGAAAGGAACTCCTCCCCTGCGTGTACGGCAGGGTCATCCATCCGGCGGGCAGCCTGGCGGAACAACTCCGTAACCACCCCCGTCATGTCCGGCTTGGTGTGGATTGCCTCCCCTAACAGCCGGGCAGCCTCCGGCATCAGCATTTGTCCTAATTTCTCCAACGCACTGAGGACAGTGGAGGCAAAACGGCATTCGTCCGGCAGATAAGAAATGTTTTTCCCTTCAAACATCTCCCCGCGGTATAAGCCCCTGTAAAACTCCATGATGCACAGGCAGTATTCTTCTAAGGTTTTTATCAGCTCCTCCCAGAGAGGGAAGCCCTTAAATAACTTCTGCCCTAACCGGTATTTTTTCAGGCACAGGCTGTGAAAGGGTGCGTCTTTTCCAAGATTCATTTCACATGCCTGAATCCGGCTGTTTAATGTAAACGGTAATTCCTGTATGGCTTTGTCCACGCAGCGGTTCCATGCCTCTAAATCCATCCGGTCCGCCAACAGTGACATATTTATTCCATGACAAATGCCTTCTTTTAAGAGTAGCTGCCTTAGATATGCATCATCTGCATCTGGATGAAGCAAACACTTGGAAAACAATTCAGTTCCTTCTGTGGTTTTGTCATTTTCAAGCAGATACAGCGCTTTTTGGAATAGAAGATAAACCGAAAAATGGATTTTACTCTCAGGGGAATCCGCCATATCTGGACAGGCAGACCCGTCTGGCCAAAGCTTAGAAAATATTTTCCAAAAAGAAGATGCATATATCTCTTTCCAACGTTCAAACTCCGGATAATAGCGGCACAGGAGATCCCCTTGCCCCCAGGGCAGCCCCTTCAAAAAGAAGAAAGCCTCCTCCTGGTCCTCCAGCTTTAGCGCACAGGCAGTACAGGCGAGCCTTAAACCATAGAGATGCCCAGGGTTTTTCACATAACCTTCGCAAAACTCTCCATAGCCCTGCTGTACCCAAAGCTCTGGATTTTCCTCCATGTAATCCAGAAGTTCTTCAAACCTACGGCCATACCGGACCGCTTTCTTTGGCTCGTCCCCCTTTGCACACAGACGAACCAACTGCTGGTATAAAACAAGCGAAACCAACTCCTTGGGCTGTTCCTTCTCAAGAATAGACTCTATCTCCAAAATATCCGATGTCTTTTCCAACTTTTTGTACAACAGGCCAGACAGATAAGCCTGAAGCCACCCCTCTGAAAATGCATCACCGGACTTTTGGCATACAGCACGCCCCCTCCGGCAGTATTCCTCCGCCTTTTTCCAGTCGCCTGCCAGGTCAAACTCCTTGGCGGCCTGCATGTAATTCTTGACATGGCCTGGGTTGTCCTGGATAGCCTGCAAAAGCAGGGGGATATTTCTGGCAGTCTTTTTTGTCTCCCTGTTTTCGCTGTTTCCTGCATATCCGTAGTGATGGACATAAGTTTGGAAATATTTGCATGGCTCTATGCGTGGAGTTAATTCTTCGTGGATTGCCCCTCTAAAACAGGCACCGGGAGTTCTGCGTACCATGCGGAAGGCGGAGAAATCGGAATATCTGGTTCCGCACCAATCCTGATAATTGCGCTGAATATAGTGGGCGCTGTGGTAATACTGATACTCGCCGCTTAGGAAGAACTGGCAGAGCTCGTCCACATCCTCAAACCATTCGTCATCATCAAGGTAGAGGAACCATTCTCCCTGTGCGGCATTAAGGCCGGCATTTCTGGCAGCGGAGAAATCATTGCACCATTCAAAGGTTATGACCTGAGGCGTATATTTCTCTGCAATTTTCCGGACCTTTTCGTCTGTTCCGGTAAATACAATAATTAATTCGCATGGAAGTTTCGTAAGAAGCGGTTTTAAGGAATCCAGGCAGCGTTCCAGGGACTCCCTGCAGTTTGAAGCAAGAAGTGAGACGGTAAGTATGATATCCATAAGGTTCGTAATCCTCCTGTGGGCAAAAGAAAGCGCCCATCCAATGGACCGGCGCTTTCTGTAATAATTAATTTGAAATTACTGTAACAACTGAAGAACACCCTGAGGAACCTGGTTAGCCTGGGCAAGCATAGCCTGGGAAGCCTGAACCAGAATGTTGTTCTTGGTGTAAGCCATCATTTCCTTAGCCATGTCAACGTCACGGATACGGGACTCAGCAGCGGATAAGTTCTCTGTCTGAACACCTAAGTTGTTGATGGTGTGCTCCAGACGGTTCTGTAATGCACCGAAGTCGGAACGTAAAGAAGATACAGCGTCAATAGCATTATTAATTGTAGTAATAGCTGCAGTTGCTCCCGTCTGACTTGAAATATCAACACTATCAACACCTGGATTAGTATCGCCAATTCCTGTTGTGCTCATTCCCTTCAAGGTAATTGTAATCTGATTGTTCGGAGAAGATGTTTCACCAGCATGAATAATTACACTTGGTGTAGTACCAGTAAATAATGTAGTACCATTGAAGTTAGCTGTGTTACTAATTCTGTCAATCTCTTTCTTCAGAGCAGTAATTTCTTTCTGCATCTCAGTACGATTCGTAGAAGAATAAGTTCCGTTGGCAGACTGTGTAGCCAACTCAACCATACGATTCAGCATGGAGTGAACTTCTGTCAGAGCACCTTCAGCCGTCTGTACAAGAGAAACACCGTCTTCGGAGTTCTTCTGGGCTGTCTGCAGACCAGTAATCTGAGCACGCATCTTTTCAGAAATAGCAAGTCCGGCAGCGTCGTCAC
>CATLBO010000158.1 GCA_949879025.1 uncultured Hungatella sp.
CAGTTTTTCACTGTCAAGTTCTTTACGCCTCCTGCCATCTCACTTCCAATGGTAATGGAGCCATGCCCGTCTCTCATGCAGCATTGATGGATGACAATATTTTCAGAAGGCGTCTTATATTTAGCCCCCATATAAATTTTACCGGATTTTACCGCAATACAGTCATCTCCCACTGAAAAATACACCCCTGCAATCTCCACGTCACAGCAGGATTCCGGATCAAGCCCGTCTGTATTAGGAGAGTCTTTAGGGTTCAGCACACTCATATCTACAAATTTCAGATGATTAGAAAAATACGGATGAATGTTCCAGCTTGGGCTGTTCTGAACCTGTATTCCCTGAACCGTCACGTTCTCGCAATGATTCAGAAAAATCATCCTTGGCCGGAATGCCACTTTTTTTGTCTTTGGGTCATGCCACCAATTGTCTGCGCTGGCATTGCCGTCAATAACCCCCAGGCCGTAGATCTCCACATTCTTTACATAAATGCCTGTAATAATGGAGCTGAAGCAGTCAATGGGATTACCCTCCCAAGTGCCCAGATTATATTCCGCCTTTTCGTCATAGCTTTCAATCAGCCCTCTTAAAACCGGGAATTTACTCCTGTCTGTTTCCGCTGACAGCACAGCCCCCTCTGCCAACTCCACCCGTATATCGCTCTTTAAAAATAAGCTGGTAATTTTATAGATCCCTTCCGGAATCAGCACCCTGCTCTCTTTCGGGCAGCTTAAAACAGCCGCCTGAATAAAAGGAGTATCATCCTGAAGGCCATCGCCCTTTGCCCCGAAATCTTTCACATTTAAAGTGACAAATTCATTCAGAGTCCTGACTCTTATTTCTCCTGACTCCTCTCCCATTCTCACCATGACAGCATACTCTCTATCTGGTTTCAGCCCATAAATGCTGGCAACCGCCTTTCGGGTAAGTTCATAGAACCTTCCGTTAACATAGATTTCCTTTTCTTCTTCAGATTCATAGATGCTGCCGTCGCAGATTTCCACAGTAATGCATCTGGCAGTCCGGAAAATTACTTTTATCTCCACAATCATTTCCTCCGTTAAAACATTTTTATCTATACGCAAAAAGGGACCTCCTGCGAGAATCCCCTTTTGCTCTGAAAATTCCGCCGCCCAATAGGCGGCATAAATTCACGTATGCCAAATGCCCCCGCCAGACTTTCATGTATGGTGGTGCACCCCCAGCCAGGCGCATGCAGGTTTATTTTCCGAATCTTATTAACCTTTTACACCGCCGGCTGCAATACCGTCAATAAACGAATCCTGAGCGCAGAAAAATACTACCAATGATGGAATAATGGAAATCAGAGACATGGCCAGAATTCTGTTCCACTGGAAACCTACGTCACCATCCATGGACATACGCAGATAGATGGAGTTGGTATACTTATCCATGTCAGAGATATAAATCAACGGCCCCATGAAATCATTGGAAGTCCACATAAACTGGAACAGGGCACAGGACACCAGCGACGGCTTCAACATAGGAACAATCACATACCATAAGGTCTTAATGGAATTACAGCCGTCAATCTTAGCCGCTTCCTCCAGTTCCTTGGGTACGCCTCTTAAAAACTGAATCAGCATGAACACAAAATAGGTATCAGCTGCAAACAGGGATGGAATAACCAGAGGCAGATAAGAATTGGTCCATCCCCACTTATTGAACATAATGTATTGAGGAGCATTAAGCACTACCTGAGGCAGGAACAAAGTAGCCATCATCAGGGAGAACATAATCCCTTTTCCTTTAAAGTCAAATCTGGCAAAGCCGTATGCTGTGATTGTTGCAGAGATAATAGTAAATATAACTTTCGGCAGCACGATTTTGTAAGTATTCAGCATGGACGTAAGCAGATTAATTTTGCCTCCGTAACTCTTAAACGCATCATTATATCCGTCAAACACCGGATTCTTCGGCCAGAACCATGCGCTGGTAAAGATCTCCGAATTGGTCTTAAACGTAGCTCCTACCATCCAGATAAGAGGATATACCATAATAAAACCTACTGCTACCAACAGGACGTAGCGAATGACCGTACTGATTTTTCTTCTCTGTTCTCTTGTCATAATCTCTTACCTCCCGTCTTCATCAGAATAGTAAACCCACTTCTTTTGGCTTACAAATGCAACTGTCGTCAGCACACACACAATAACAAACAGTACCCATGCCTGGGCGCTTGCCATGCCCATTTTATGGCGAAGGAATGCATTATTGTAAATTAAAATGGAAATCAAAGTAGTGGCGCCGTTTGGTCCGCCTTTCGTTACAAGGAACGGCCCGTTAAATTCCTGGAATGCCTGGCAAAGCTGAGTAATCAGGTTGTAGAAAATAACCGGAGTAATCAGGGGAACCGTAATCTTAAAGAACTGAGTCCACTTGCCAGCGCCGTCAATGGATGCCGCCTCATACAGATCCTCAGATACGCCTTTCAAAGCTGCCAGGAAAATAACCATGGCCGAACCGAACTGCCACACACGAAGCAGAACAATAACTGTCAGCGCACCGTTGGCACTGGCCATCCAGTTAATCTTTTCCATGCCGAAAGCTGTGAGCACTGTATTGATCAGGCCATCTGTATTAAATACAGCCCGCCACAGAATGGCAATCGCAATGGAACCGCCTAAAATAGACGGAATATAATATGCGGTTCTGAAAAAGTTCACGCCCTTCAGCTTAAAATTAAGAATATAGGCAATAAATAATGCAAACGCCAGTTTCAGCGGCACATCAAAGATTGCATACTTAAAGGTTACTTGAAATGCCCTGATTATATCCTCATCCGTAAAAATGGTCTGATAATTCATCAAACCATGCTTACTGATGCCAGTAAACAGATCGTAGTTGGTGAAGCTGTAATACAGAGAGGATGCAAAGGGATACACTTTAAAACACAGAAAACCTACAAGCCATGGTACAATAAACCAGAAGCCAATGTTTTCTGTCAACGCCTTGCCAAAGCCTTTTTTCTGCTTCATGCTGTTACCTCCTAAAAATTTTTCATGCAGATACCCGCCTGGCAGATATCTGTCATTGAAGCTCCATGTCATACTCCTCATACTTTTCCCGCAGTAATACCTTAAGGTTCCATGCTTTTTGAAGTGCATAAGAAAGCTGACATCTTTGAGAATCTGTCAGGAAGCCGAAGCTTCCTTCCGTCTGTCTTCTTATTAATATTTCAGACACCG
This sequence comes from uncultured Hungatella sp., assembly GCA_949879025.1. Taxonomy (GTDB): domain Bacteria; phylum Bacillota; class Clostridia; order Lachnospirales; family Lachnospiraceae; genus UBA3402. The sequence goes on from CATLBO010000158.1 coordinate 3,207, forward strand.
CCTTTTTAAATATCTCCTGTAAGGCTTTATAGTGCTCAAATATTTCCTCTGACATCAATTCTATGGTATCGATCAGCAGCACCAGCTCCTGCGCTCCGAGAGTATTGAATTCCTGAAAATAAGTGACGATCTCCTTATACCTGGCTTTATCCCTAACCATTTCCTTTACATCCATAAATATTCCTCTCCGATACCTTTCCTTATCTTTCCGCAGACAGAGGCCGTCTGGCCTCACTGTCTGCTTCCGGCTGTTTTAGCGAAGCCGCCGGAATCAACTCCGGCGGCCTGCTAAACCATTACCGTCATGTCTAACGCACTGTGACTCTGCAAATATTCTTAGTTGCCCAAACAATCATTTATGCCTTTCATCAAGTCTTCCGCAGCCTTTGCAGCGTCAATATCATCAGAACTCAGCTTGCCGAACACTTTATAATACACTCCGTCCGGGTTAGCCTTCAGATCATTATGCTCGAACTTGGTATCCAGCGGGAACTTGGAGAATCCAAGCACCTTTGCATTAGCCTCTTTTACAAGCTCATTGCCCAGTCCTTTCTCGTCAAGAACAGCAACTGCTGCTGCAGAACATGGGATTCCCCTCTCTGTAGAGCAGATTTCAACTCCTTCAGGATCATTTAACAGGAAGTTAATAAGCATAGCTGCCTCTTTCGGGTGAGCGCTGCTGGCTGCTACAGAAAGTCCCATGGAAATCTTTGTAAATCCACCGTCATGATCACCAAACTTAATAAAGTCACCGATAACAAACTCCTGCCCCGGCTTATTGGTACTTTCCTTAACAGCCTGCTCGAACTTGGATGCAGAAGAATCCCACTCAAGGATGCCTGCATACTTGCCATCAATCCATTTTGCATTTTTATCAATAGAATCCGCCATATCGCCGTTGAGAACAGCCAGAGTAGGAATTACATGATTGTCTTCCAGCTTATTAATGAATTCCATGCCGGCCGCAATCTCTTCCGCCGTATACTGAATCTGCCCGTCCTGCACCCACGGCTTGCCGTATACAGACTCCAGATAATATACCAGGAAGATCATTCTGTCATACTCTCCCAAGGCCAGAGGATAATAGTCTTCATCAAATGCTTTAAATGCCTCGCCTGCTGCCAGCAGTGAAGCCTCATCCGTAGGAATCGCCACTCCAACCTCATCAAACGTAGTCTTATTCCAGTAGAATAATCTTCCTGTCAAGGCTACCGGAACCGCCATCAGCTTGCCGTCGGCTTTGCACAGTTCCAGGCTGTCGCTGGGGAACTGGGTCAGATCAAGAACATCCGCATAATCCTCCAGGTTTGCAAAGTTTTTGCCGTTTCCGCTGTAAGATTCAATCCAGTTCCAGTTAATCTGCATAACATCCGCTGCATTGCCTCCCATAATGTTCAGAGCCTGTTTCTCTTCCCAGCCTGACCATGCACCGTACTCTGCAGTTACAGTAATATTCGGATATTTAGCCATAAACGCCTCAATGGCTTTCTCAGTAGCCTCATGTCTGGAATCCCCGCCCCACCATGAGAACTTCAGTTCCACCTGGCCGTCTCCTCCGGAGCTGCTGCCTCCTGAAGAACCGCCTGAGCTGCTATTGCCTGAACATGCTGCCAGTGATAATGCCATAACTGATGCCAGTGCCAAGGACATTGCTTTCTTAATACTTTTCCTCATGAATATCTTCTCCCTTTCTTTTATTTATGGCCTCCCCTGCTTTTTCCATTAACACATAAAATCCGGTATGTATGCCAGTTCCTGACTGCCTGTCGGCATTTAACCGCATATGGCGGCAGGCCTTGTCTGTCTGAGACATTCCTGCTGCTTCCGGCAATTTTCCGGCTTTCATGTGTTCTTATTTGCAAAGGTTTGCACATGTTTCTAAAAAATTATGCATATTCGCCATATGTAATTGCTTTCATTTTTACGCTTATGAACAAATACGCATCATTTTTTTGACATTTTCATTGTAGCATCCATAATACCATCTGTCAATTAGTGAATTTGTATAGGTTTTGTTGTTTTTTTTGTACAAAGTGTCTGGTTTTAATCACTTTGATTTTATGGTACTATATTAAATATGCAAACGTTTGATTTTCTGTCTTTTTATTAAATTAACTATAGAGAGAGAGGTAACCATTATGGAAATTCTGGATCGATATATTGACCAGCTTCTGGAGAAAAGCAGCCCGCAGGCTCCCATCTGGAATATTGAAAAAATCAGGCAAGGCAAAAAGCCAACCTGGAACTATATTGATGGCTGCATGATCAATGCCATATTGGAATTGTATCACATCAAAAAGGATTCCCGGTATCTGGAGTTTGCCGACAGCTTTATTGACTATTTTGTGCAGGAAGACGGTTCCATTGCCTCCTATGATCCTGAAGAATACAATCTGGACAATGTCAATGCAGGAAAAACCCTTTTTGATCTGTACAGCCTTACAAAAAAGGAAAAATACAGAAAGGCCATTAACACTGTCTACAGCCAGCTTGAAAAGCAGCCCCGTACTTCCATGGGAAACTTCTGGCATAAAATGATCTACCCCAATCAAATATGGCTGGACGGCCTTTACATGGCCCAGCCTTTTTATATGCAGTATGAACTTACCTACAATGACGGAAAAAACTGTCTTGACAGCTGCAGGCAGTTTTTTAACGTATACGAACTTATGAGGAATTCCCGAAACGGGCTTTACTATCACGCTTACGATGACTCTAAAAAAGCTTTCTGGTGCGATAAGGTTACCGGGCTGTCCGCCAATTTCTGGCTTCGGGCTCTGGGCTGGTATGCCATGGCGCTTATTGATACTGTGGAAATCATGCCTGATTCCATGGAAAAAGAACGGTCCAGGCTTTCGGGAATCTATCGAGAGCTTATAGACTCCATGCTTCCGTATCAAGATGAAGAAACCAGCATGTGGTATCAGGTGGTAAACCGGGGCGGAATTACTCCTAACTATCTGGAAACATCCGGGTCCGCCATCTTTGCCTATGCGATTATGAAGAGCGTTCGGCTGGGTCTTCTTGAACCTTCTTATTTTGATTATGGGAAGAAAGCGTTTGACGGCATCTGCAGCAAATATTTGTCTGAAAAAAACGGGGAACTGCAGCTTGGAGGAATCTGCCTTGTGGCGGGCCTAGGCAATAAGGAAATGCGGGAAGGGACCTTTGATTATTATATGAGGGAGCCTATTGTCCGCAATGACGCAAAAGGGGTAGCTCCTCTGATTCTGGCATATGTGGAACTTTTGTTTGCAGAGAAAAAATAATATAAAAAACGATCCGAATCTAAAGATGATTCCGGATCGTTTTTTTATGCTTCATATTTCTGTCTCAGCACAATTTTTCCGAGGCTGCAGTGAAGTCGGCGGCATCCATGTCATGCTGAACAAGCCCGGATACGTTTTACCGTCTTGGATGTGTGTTGGTATACACCGCCCGCACCGCATCCTCTTT
>CATLBO010000159.1 GCA_949879025.1 uncultured Hungatella sp.
ATGGATTCAGGAGGCCGCCGGATTTTCGGCGGAAAAAAGATAGGCTATGAATAAAATCAGCCGGGACATTTTCAAATCCATTCATGAAGGCCGCTGGTTAAGCATTGAGTACAAAAACAAGGATCAGAACCTTACCAGTTACTGGATTGCAGTAAAAGCAATAAGCGTGAGAAAAAGAATGCTGATTGTGGACGGCTTCCACCTGACTCAGTACACCATGCAGGAGCTGTTTGTGTACATTGACTCCATTCAGTCCAGTGAGATTATAGAAGGCTCTTATTACAGAATCAATCAAAAGCTTTTGGAAGATATCCGCCTGAATCCAGAGAAATACCGGACTATATTTTCTCATGTTTCCAACTTAAAAATACTTAATTACCTTATGGACTGCAGCCGCCTTGATACTACTCCCTATAAGACGGATTACGGGCTTATCAGCCATTTGGATATGGATTCCCTTAAAAAAGGGGCTTACTGGCTGGATGATGAGCAATTTTCGGAAATTGTCAGGGACTTTCAGAGAAGAGCGGAGAAAACCAGGGAGAGAGGCCAGCACCCCATAAGGCCGGAACCCCTGAAAATAAGACAGCTGGCCATGAATGTTTTAAGCATCAACACAAGGCTGGGACTGTATGTGCTGGCTTACCGGAAGCTTAGTCTGGATGTCCGATCCCGGTGCCTGATTCCGTCCGCAGCAGTTACCATCTGCCGGGAATTTACGGTAAATGGGGAGCGGCTGAGTATCCGGAGGTTTATGGAACCGGGAGACTATGGACTGCTGGATGCATTTGAAGAAAACCAGGAGCTTATAAAAGACAGGATCACCGCATACAACCGGCAGCTGAAAGGGGTAGATGATATGCCCTACCTGCTGGCTGTAGAGGGAAGGATTCAGGCGGATTTAAACCGGGAGTATAAAGGGATTCTGGACATGTATGATTCGGGAAACATAACTTATCCTGTCAAAGCCTTTTTCGGTGATTTGCTAAGCAGGCCGGACAGGAGAAAAGAGTATCCTATTACATTAGTAAACAACCGTGTAAATCTGGATCAGCTTCTTGCCATTCACAAGGCTATGAAATATCCTATTGCCTATGTGCAGGGCCCTCCGGGAACCGGAAAAACCAATACCATTGTCAATGGGATTGCTACTGCTTTCTTTAACGAAAAAACCGTACTTTTGGTTTCTTATAATAATCACCCGGTTGACGGCGTATTTGGGGCCATGACCAGACTGCGGTACCAGAATCAGACAATTCCCTTTCCCATGGTGCGTCTGGGAAGCCGGGAAAAGGACAGGCAGGCACTGACATATATGAGGGACCTTTATGAAAAGGTGCGGCTGATTAAAATATTTTCCAATACACTGGAGAGAAATAGGGGAGACAAAATCCGTCAGACAAAGCAGCTGACAGCCCTTTTAAAATGCCATGAAGAGTATCTGGATCTGACGGAGCGGAAGGAGGCGCTGGAAAAGCTGATTGAATCGAACCATCAGCTTCCCTTCACTGCAGAGCTGCAGGGGCGGCAGCTGTATGAGGTCAGCAGGCGCCTTGAAAACGTGGGAACTGTAACAGATGATCAGGCCCTGGATCTTTTGGATGATGACAAAGAGGAATTTGCCAAATACCTGTTTTATCTGTCAGCCAGCTATATTAAGCGGCTGGATGAGCCCAAAAATGAGGACATCAAGAAGATCCTTTTCATGGAAGATGAAGATAAGCAGGTGGAGGCGTTTGAGGACTATTTGAAAAATGACAGCAATATAAAGAAATTCCAGCGGATTTTTCCCATTGTGGGTACCACCTGCATCTCTTCCTGCAAGCTGGGGGAGCCGAAACCTCATTTTGACATGGTCATTATGGATGAGGCCAGCCAGTGCAATCTGGCTATAGGCCTGATTCCGGTTATCAGAGGAGAAAATTTGCTTCTGGTAGGGGACCCTCAGCAGCTGAATCCGGTGATTCTTCTGGATGCCAAAGACAACATTATTCTGCGGAAAAACTATTCGGTCACAAAAGAATATGATTATGTGGAAAATTCCATATACAAAACATTTCTGGCCAGTGATTCCGTCAGTGATGAGATTCTTTTAAGCTGCCATTACCGCTGCGACAGAAAGATTATTGATTTTAATAATCAAAAGTATTATAACAATAAGCTGAATATTAAGACAAAAACACATTCCATGGAACCGCTGGTATTTATTGAGGTAGGGGACGGAAGGAGTCCGGGAAGAAATACAGCTCCTGCGGAAGCCCAGGCCATTGTGGATTTTGTGGAAAAGAACAGGAATAAGAAAATAGGCATCGTCACGCCTTTTGTGAACCAGAAGGAGTACATTGATTCAATGCTGAAGGCTCATGGAATCAAGGATGTTGCCTGCGGTACGGTTCACGCTTTTCAGGGAGATGAAAAGGATGTGATTCTCTTTTCCACGGCACTGACAGATCAGAGCCGCAAGGGAACTTATCAATGGCTGAAAAACAACAAAGAACTGATCAATGTGGCCACTTCCAGGGCAAGGCAGCAGCTGGTAATCCTGGGAAATACAAAGAATATAGAAAGGCTGCATAACCTGGAGGAGAAGGACGATCTGTTTGAACTGGTGGAATATGCCAAGTCAAACGGCGTATCAAAGGTAACCTCCAAGGCAGTGGCTTCCAGGGCTTTGGGGGTAAAGCCTTACAGTACAGAGACAGAGGAAGCGTTCTTGAAAAATCTGAACCATGCTTTAGATAACATTCTGTACAGCGGACGTAAGTGCGTGATCCATAAGGAGGTGGGGATTTCCCATGTGTTTATGGATACTGATGTAAATCCTGATTTATTTTATTCCGGCCGCTTTGACTTTGTTGTGTATGAGCGGGACAGAAGTAAGCAGGAAATACCTATTCTGGCCATTGAACTGGATGGAAAGGAACATCTGGAGGACGAGGAAGTGAAAGCAAGGGACAGAAAGAAACAGGAGATATGCAGAAAACATGGATTGGAACTGATCCGAATCGAAAATTCTTATGCCAGGCGGTACCATCACATGAAGGATATTCTGATTCGGTACTTTGAGAAATTGTATAAGATTTGATGCTCATAAAGCCGCTGCGGACAAAACAGGAGACGGTCTTTGTCTGCAGCAGCACAGACGCCGGCAGATACTGGTGAACGGTTATGTTGAATTGATGCTAACTGTTTATTTTTTATGAATTTATTTTAAAGATGCTTTTATGCAAGATAGAATTGTGGTATACTTTGAGAGGATCAAATCCTTATGGCAGGTCTGTGCACTTGCTGCGATGACTGCGGAGACGGCTTTATTGGAAGAACTCTGCATCAGGGCGCGGAAGATGCAGAATTGAGAGAAGGTTTCATAAAGGCCAGAGAATCAGAGAAGTGATTGGCCTGGGACACGGTAATTTCGAAATATCATTCGGATTTCGTTATAAAAACTTAAATAGAAAAACATTTGTATGTAGTGTATAATGAGTGGCATAATCAGGAAGCGATGAACGGCGGATAGTATGGAGGAGCGAATATGAGGAAGAAATGGTTGATTTTCGTAGCGGCAATGACAGCTTTGAGCATTACAGCCTGCGGCAGCGGCGACGGAATCGTGATTAATGGAACCACTGCGGCCGAAGCGGAAAGTGACCAGACGGAAGAGGAAGGAAGCGTGGCAGCTGCCGAGACTACTTCCGGAACAACGATCGAGATCGTTACCGGGGATACCACGGCGCCGACGTCTGCCGAAGAGTCTGCGGCTCAGTCCACAGAGGAATGGACGCAGGCAGCCACAGAACCTTCGACAACAGCTGCGCCCCAGATGGTAAGCACTACCAAGGCAGCTGCCGAGACTACGGCGGCTAAGAAATATAATGTGTCAGATGTAAAGAAAACCATGTATGCAACAGCATCGGTTCGGGTTCGCTCCAATTATTCCACCAGCTCTGATGTACTGGCGGCATTGGCGGACGGAGAGAAGGTAAGCGTAACAGGCCAGGTGGAGAACGGGTGGGTGCGTGTCAGCTATAAAGGCCAGGTGGGATATGTGTCAGGAAGCTATCTGACCGAAACGCCTCCGGCAACCAAGAGCAGCACATCCTCTTCCGCAGGACAGACGAACACTCAGACAAAGCCTTCCACGAATACTCAGACAAAACCGTCGACCACTACAGGAAACGGCACTACCCCTGGAGAAACCGGAGGCCCTGCAGGATCTACATCCGGTAATAACGCTGCAGGAGGGACTACGAGTCCGGGAGGAACTGGAGGTCCCTCAGCAGGAAGCAGCTCAGGAGGAACGGGAGGCCCGTCAGCCGGAAATAGCTCAGGAGGAACAGGAGGTCCCTCAGCAGGAGGCAGTTCAGGAGGAACAGGAGGCCCGTCAGCGGGAAGCAGTTCGGGAACCGCAAATCCAGGCGGAAGTACAAACCAGGGAGGAAGCGGTTCTACAGGAGGCAGTTCCGTGTCAGGTACAGTTACCTCCCTTAACCCATCAGGAGTTACGGTTCAGGCAGGCAATGGATCTTCCTACCAATTTGTGTGGGGAACCAGCGCCCCGGATCTGGTTGAAGGCGATAAAGTACAGATTTCCTATGTGACTACCAGCTCAGGGGAGAAGCAGATAACCGGTGTTTCAAAATAGAAAAGCAAAAAGTGAGGTGTTGAGGATGAAAATTATTTATGCAATTGTAAGCTCTGACGACGGCAACCGTGTTACAGAGGTGCTTAATGAGAATCAGTACATGGTGACCAAACTAGCTACCACAGGCGGTTTTCTGAAAAAAGGAAACTGCACGCTGATGATTGGTACGGAGGCTGAAAAGGTTGATCATGCCATTGAGCTTATTAAAGAGACATGCGGTAAAAGGCAGAAGATTACCTGTAATGTTCCGGCCCCCAATATCTCATCCATTTCTGCAGGATACATGATGATGCCTATGACTGTGGAATTGGGAGGCGCTACCATTTTCGTGACGGATGTGGAGCGGTTTGAGAAGATCTGACAGGAAATACCCTGGCTTTATCGGGAAAAAGAGAGCGGCATTTTGATATTTTGAAAAAATGCCGCTCTATTTTTATAATCAGGAGTTTTTGCAATGGTATTATACTTATAAAAAGACTGAATAGTCAGAATACAATTAAGATAAATGGTGCAACAAACGAGAAAAATATGATACAGTTTAAATAATTTAGATAAATTATACAATTCTGAAATACAGTAAAAATATTTAAGAAAAAAGCAAAAAAAGTATTGACAAATACTAAGAGAACAGATATAATAAAGACAACAAAAAGAAATCAGAAAGTCAGAGACAATATCAATCCGATATTCAGGAACTGACAAATATAAAAGAAGGAGGTACGGACCACCAAAAACTTAACTTTAGTTTCATTTATCTCATAAGAGGATGTATATCAAAAGAGATGGATGAGACCAGGATTTACCTGAACTATATCAGGCAGGCCCGGTAAGAGAAGGCTGTGGATTCCAAGTTGAATAAGTCAGGAAGGGGGAAAGTTTGGTTAGCAGTATGACGAGAAAGTATTGCTGGCGAGAGAATTTTCCGGCAGACGGCAGAAGAATTAAAGAAGAAAAGGGCATACACAGAAAGGGAAGCTGGATATAGGAAAGGAGGACAATTAAATAGAGAAATCTTAGGGACGAAGTCAGAAAGGACGAAAAAGTTTTCTAAGAAATATCAGAAAAGAGAGGTATGGTCCAATGGATGAGATAGCATGAGAAGCGGGTATCGGCAAAAAGAAATCGATACTCGCTTCTGTACGTTTTGCATGAAGGATATGCGCATCCTGCCATTTAAACACCCTCCAGATCAAAAGAGGGCGTGTACTCTTCCTCAGCACTGCTTTTTTCCTGCATCCAACCATCTGTCAAGCCAAGCTCTATGGCAAAATCCACTACTTTTTCATATTCATAAGTTGTAATTCTCCGTTTCAGTTCCGGATAATTCTGCGTGTTTTTGGCCAGATAAAACGGCGTGTACTGATTAAGAAGGCTTAGACGGTAATGACCCTGAGGCAGGGCAGCCTTTAGCCATTGAAGGAGCCTTATGGAGTCTTCCTTTGCACCGGGAAGAACCATATGACGGATGATAACGCCGGACTGCATAATCCCATTACAGTCTATGACAGGGGGGCCGGCCTGCTTGATCATCTGGATGATGGCTCTGGAGGCTTGCTCAAAATAGTCTTTCGCTTTGGAGTATCGTAAGGACAGATAAGTGCTGTGGTATTTCAGATCAGGCAGCCAAATGTCCACATAAGATTCCAGTTCTTTGATAATCTCTGGCCTTTCATAACCGCCGCAGTTATAGACCACAGGTAATGTGAGAGCAGGGCGGGACAGGCATAGGGCGGATATGATTGTGGGAAGGTAATGGGTGCCGGTGACCAGATTGATGTTGTGGGCTCCCTGTTCCTGAAGGCGCAGGAAAATGACAGAAAGCTCTTTATCAGTTACCTCTTTGCCGAATCCTTGATGGCTGACGGAAAAATTCTGGCAGAAACAGCAGCCTAAAGTACACCCGCTGAAAAATACGGCACCGCTTCCCCTGCTTCCGGTGATACAGGGTTCT
>CATLBO010000160.1 GCA_949879025.1 uncultured Hungatella sp.
AGCCCTTGCATTGGCCTGGGCGCTCTTAAGACCGCTTTCATAACCTTCTTTGAAAAAAGACAGGTTTTCTTCAAGCTCCTTCGCCTTTTACGGGTTCCTTGCACACTCTTTCAGGTAAGAGCCTGAAATCGCCACGCTGCCATTCTTTACACAGTCATAATTCTTCTGCAGGTAGGAATAATAATCCGATACGCTGTCTGTCCCTGTGTTCTTCGCCTGTGCTGGCGCAGCTTCCTTTGTTTCTGTTTTCTTCACTGTCTCATTTTTCTGTGCCGTGTATGTACTCCCATACACATTGCTGTAGTTGTTTCCAATTCCTGAAATTGCCATAATTTTTCCTCCTTGATAAAATTTTTATTGTTAATGACGGCCCCTCTGTCATTCGGAGCCGCCCATGCCCCCTTATGGTAAGTCCGGGCATGATCTTCCTTACATCAAAATGCCCGCCGCCTCATATGCGGCAATCGAAACCGCCTTTTTGGTCATGCTGTCCTTATAATATCTCTTGTCTGCTTCCTGCTCCATCAGCCTGCGTTTCAGGACGGCCTCCTCCGCCAGCCTTTCATATTCTGCGTGTTTTGCTTCCCTTGCTCTGCGGGCTTCCACAAATTCCGATGATGAAACAGTAAATTTCAGTTCTCCCACCACACAAGCATGGTTAATCTCTCCATTTTCATCAAATGTCATCAGAAAACCTTCGTTCTCACCAGGAGTAGAATTAGCTAATAAAAAACTATCCACCCGTTCCATTACTTTTTGTGCAAGTTCCGTGTTATTTTTCATTTTTTCTTCCAATTCCGGTGGAATAACCACAGCAATCTTGCCAAGCATTGCATTCATCTTGGTGCGGACTGCCGGACTCTGCATATCGGGTTCAGCTCCCGACGGTTTCCAGTTCAGAACAGAATCATCCGCATTATTGCTGAAATACTTATCCCACGGATAATCATTCCTCCCCCATAAGGAACTGTCAATCTTGGATGTATCCATGACATTGTAATATGCTCCCGGATACTTTGATTTCAGCATTTCCTTAAAACTAACATTCTCTGTTTTCCCTGCCGCTTTCGTAGCCGCAAGCTCCGCAAAACTCACGCCCTCGCTCTTGCCTGCCGCATTCTTCCGGTACTGCTCCGCCAGATAGTACCCTCCCAATTTACCTGTCACTCCGAAATCCGTCATCACTTCTCCTTCTTTTCATTTTTCATCATCACCGACAGGATGAACACCCTGCCGTTTCATAAAGTCCATCGGCAGATACGCCCCCATTTCAAACCGCGATTGCACCAAGTGACTATAAATTGCACGAAATGACCATAAAGTTTATAACATCACCACCGCCAGGAACTTTTCTGCGTCGCAGGAAACGGCGAAATCGCCCCCGTATTTATCCGCCACGGCCTTCACGTTCGACAGTCCGGTGCCTTCCGTGACCTGCACCTTTTCCACCACGGGGTTCCTTACGGAGAAGATCAGCTTCCCGCCCTCCTGCACCAGCTTGACGTGGATGACGGCATTCCTCCCCTGCCGCACAACCTTCACGCATTCATGGATGGCGTTGTCCAGCAGGTTGGAGAGCAGGATCACCGTTTCCTCCTCATTAAGCCGCAATCCGCCCATGTCTCCCACACGGAACGTCATGGACATGCCCCGCTCCCTTGCGGCATGGAACTTCTGGTTCAGGACGGCATCCACCACCGGATGGTTTGTGCTGACCGCTACCATCTCCACCGATATGCTCTCTGTCAGCCGTTCCGCAAGCGCGGCGGCGGCCTGCGTATCGCCCTTCTTCACCAGCGCCTGCATTGTCCTTATCTGGTTTTTGTAGTCGTGCATCTTCCTCCCCTGCCGCTCATAGACCGCCTGCATATCCCGGTAATGGGCAAGCTGATCCTCTGTCTTTCTTGCAGACTCGGTTCCCATCCGTATTTTCTTCCCCCGCTCCAATATTTCCCGCAGCAGCCAAATGACAAGGAAATTGACCATGACCAGCCCTGTGGAAAGGAAAACGCAGATCTGTCGCAGTTCTGGCTGCTCCTTGCACCGGAAAAATGTCAATACAATGGAAGATAATGTAAACAAAGGCATCAGCCCCAGCTTCAGCCATTCTCCGTCCGTAAGTTCCCCATAATCCGCCCCCTCTTTCCATACCCTGCGGAAAAGAAAAATAAAGACAATCCAGCACGCCTTTGCAAACAATGCCCCGGGGACGCTCCATATCCCCCATATGGCCTCCTGTGTTTCCCATAGATCCATCAGGCTGACTAACATCAGATCAGTCAGAAATATCATGGAATAATTTAACATAGAAAAATATATCCCCTGAATCCAGCCTGCCTGATAACACACCCTGCCAAGCAGGATATATCCTAAGATATACACAGGCAGTTTCCACATATCAATCCAGTATCCTGCCGTACTGGCAGCAAACATCATGGCCAGATATGCCGGAAATCTGTATCGGCAGAAAAAAATCCCTTTCTTCCGGCCCAGAAAAGTGTCAAAGAAATACACGTTCCCCCATGCCTCTACCACCATGATACAAACTGAAAACATCCACCGCCCCATAATCACTCCGCCCCCTTAAACAATGTGTACTGCCGCTTTACTTCCGGGTATCTGGACTTCGGGACGGAAATCTCCTTCCCTGTGGTCAGTACCATGACATAGCTGCCGAGTTTTCCGATGTACCTCATGTTGATGAGGAAGCTCTGGTGTATCCGCACGAAGCCCATCCCCGCCAGTTCCACCTCCAGCTCATCCATCTTCTTATAGATGCTGTATGTCTCCCCCGCCGTGTAGAACACGTTCTTGTGCCTGCTGGTCTCGATATAGATGATGTCGTCCACCCGCAGGCGCACGTTCCCCTCCACAAAATCGAACTCCACCACACGCTCCTCCCGCAGGATGTCCTCCACGCACTCCGGCAGCGTCCGTTCCAAGTCGTCCTTTAACAGGAAACGGCTGGCCTTCACCTTGTACCCGTCCAGCGCATAGTTCACATAGGCGGTCACCAGCACGATATGTACCTTCGGGCATTCCGCCTTGATCCTCCCCGCCGCCTCCAGCCCGTCCATGCCCTCCATGTTGATGTCGAGGAACACGATGCCACATTCCCGCACATACCCCATATCCGCATAAAGCTCCGCGCCAGAGCCGTATTCCCTTATCTCAAAACCATGCCCGCAGGCTTCCAGCAGCGCCCGCAGCGCATCTCTGTCCTCCCTGCTGTCATCGCAGATTGCTATCTTCATCGCATATCCCTCAATTCCATATTCTTTTCCACCATAAATTATATCGGATTATAGGGTATCCTATCAAATCCCATTGCACGAAACTCCCATAAATTGCACGAAACGACTATAAGCGTATCTGGGCACATAGCCGATATGGGGAAACGGGAACCGCCGCATACAGAATAAAACCATAGCAGCGGTTATCTTTTGTGCATCCTATTATCCTAAAGATTTCAGGTTCCTGCGGTATTCCGCCATCTTATCCTCGCTTACCGTACCGCAGACGTGCTGCAGTTCACTGGCCACAAAATCCCTCTCCTTCGGCAGATAAGCGGTGACCGGGTAAAAGTTTGAACTGGAATTGGCAAACAGGTGGGTCCTGATCTGCAAATTTTTGATGAACACCTGCAGTTCCTCAATGCGTTCCTTCTCCCCGGCAGGGGTAAATTTCCCCTCCCGTTCCATGCGGTACAGTTCCGTATCCGGGAACAGCGTGAGGGAATCCATGAAAATGAAATATGGATTGAGCTGGCTGAACAGCTTCGCACTGTTCACCGCATTCCAGTATCCCCTGTCCTTCCCCGCAAGCCCGGTCATATAGACAAAATAATATTCCATCTCCGCCTCGTCCAGCTTCCGGCACTGCTCCAGTATGTCAGCCGCCGTGTACCCTTTCCTCCACCGGGAAATTTACAGGGAAATCCCGCCGAAAGTGGAATACTCACTTACCGAGTTTGGGGAGAGCTTCATCCCCGTCCTGCAGACCATGATGGCATGGAGCGAGACATACCTCTGCCCCGACTGGCAGAACCCGTATGAGAAATAGTGCATGGGAACTGGTTCATTTTGCAGATACAAATTCCCCGCTTTCCAAGTGATTTCTGTTATCAGGCCGCCCGGCCTGGGAAAAAGCGGACCGCCACATATGGCGGATGAAGGCCATAGTGCGGCGGTTTGTCTTTCGTATCTATACAGTATGAAGGCTACCACGCTTTAAGCTCAAAACAACATCCGCCTGTGCCGCCAGTTCATTTGAATGTGTTACAACTATCACGCATTTATTCAGTCCATGTGCGCTTTCCTTCAATATTCCCATGATTTTTCCCGCCGTATCCTCGTCAAGGTTCCCTGTCGGTTCATCCGCTAAAATGACAGGGGTATCAGAGGCCAGGGCGCGGGCGATTGCTACTCTCTGCTGTTGCCCGCCAGACAGCTTCATCACATTGCGCTTTGCTTCCCCGGATGTCAGTCCAAGCCGTAGCAGCATAGGCAGGACATCCTTTTTCGCTGTCAATGCCACATTTTCAATCGGCGTCATATAATCAATGAGGTTATAGCTTTGAAATATCAGTGAGACATGATTTCTCCTATGATAGGCAAGCCCGCACTGTGAAATATTTCCACCCTCAAAGAGGATTTCACCTTTTTGTGGGGTATCCAGCCCACCGATCAGTGACAGCAGCGTTGTCTTGCCGGAACCGGATGGCCCAAGGATGGCATACATTTTCCCTGCATCAAATTGAGTATTTACGTTTGACAATACCGGCCTGCCTTTCTCATAGGCATAGAATATCTCTTTCATTTCCAAAACAGCCATTTTATAACCCTCCTTTTCTTCAGCTCATTTTCGATAAGATTTCACGGGGTTTCAAACGCATTACCGACATTGAGGAAACACCTACTGAAAGAACGATAACGGCAATACCTATAAAGTAGAGCTGCAGCATATTGTAAAACCCAATAGTAACACTGATCTGCTTCGTATCTGCCTCTGCCCCGTCTATCGAAACTTCCACTTCCGGGGCGGTATCCTGACCGGAAGGCACATCAGGCAGAGCAGAGTCATCCTTTATGCTGACCATGACATCATCTCCATACCCTTCCTTTACATCAAAGGCCACATCATCATTTAACTGTCCTTCCTTGGCTAGAATGTCCTGCTGCAGCAATCCATCAGCAATCCTGCCTGCAACTGTATTGCCCGTAAAATAGGAGCATCCAAAAGCAAGCGCCGCAATCATCAAAACTTCTGCAAGGTACTGCCCTATGATCCCCGCCTTTCCAATGCCAAGGGAAAGGAATACGCCTGTCTCGTGTATGCGGCTTCTCCCCCACATGATAAGTACCAGTGAAAGGATGACTGCACTTACCAGTACGATCACCCAGATGATGGATGACACCAGTGCCTGCAGTTTCTGCAAAGGGGCAGCGGCATCCAGATAAGTCTGGTTATCCGCCGTAACCTGAAAAGCACGCCAGTCGATATCAGACAAACTTTCCACCTCTGACATGATGCCGTCAAGCCGTGCCGGATCGTTCACCATAAATGCTACCTCAAAAAACCCCACCGTCTTATCTCCAAATAAATCGTGAAGCGCTGCTGTATCTATAAAAATCTGGTTTTCCAGTTTTTCATAAGTTGCAATGCTCGCAAATGCCGGATCAGGCTTTCGGATTTCATAGATACCAATGACCCTGACTTCCGTCTCCTTATCAGCCTGTAAAGAAATAACATCACCTATTTTCAAATTGTTCAAATCCGCCAGATCCCTGCTGATGACCGCCGCATTGTATACTTTCCCCGCAATATGGTCTCCCTCGGTCAGTTCCATGATCCCTGATTGGAAAAAACTGTTGTTTTCGGTGCCTGCGACAGTCCGTGCATACACCTTTTGATTAAGGTCACCTTTTAAGGGAACATTGCCGGGAAATACAGCCATGTTTGTGGATACAAGAGTCTGTGCCGATGCATCGTACTTTTCTATTCCTTCTGTTTCCATAACGGCATTTATCAAATCCTCCGTAATGGGAAGCTCTGTGTACAGTTCAAATCCACCCTCCCCGTCATCATCCATCCTGAAATATGGATTGCTTTCTGAAAGTTCAACCGTAATGCAGAACTCGCCGCCTAAAGCCTCCCTCAGATTTTTTTGCGCTTCCTGTGATGCCTTTTGGATGGAAAGCCCTGTCAATACAAAAGTTGCCATAGTAAGGAGAATGAAGAAGATCAGTACGCTTTTCCCCTTTTTCCGTATGACGTAAAGATACGCCCGTCTGATAGCTTTCATTATGAATACCTCCGTTTTCTGATGTTAATCTGTCTGACAGTGGTATCAT
>CATLBO010000161.1 GCA_949879025.1 uncultured Hungatella sp.
GAAGCCCATGGCTACAAGGTAGGGATTATCTCTCAGCCGGACTGGAAAGACAAAAAGAGCATTACAATACTGGGGAAGCCAAGGCTTGGCTTTCTGGTAACTGCAGGAAATATGGATTCCATGGTCAACCATTATTCTGTTTCCAAAAAGAGAAGGCAGGAGGACTCCTACACACCAGGGGGAGTCATGGGAAAGCGCCCGGATTACGCCACGGTGGTATACTGTAACCTGATTCGATCAGTTTACAAAGACAGCCCTGTGATTATCGGAGGAATCGAGGCAAGCCTGCGGCGCCTGGCTCACTATGACTACTGGTCAGACAGGCTGAAACGATCCATTCTTCTGGATTCTCAGGCGGATCTGATTTCTTACGGCATGGGGGAGCGGTCCATTGTGGAGATTGCAGATGCCCTGGCCAGAGGAATTGAGGTAAAGGATATTACGTTTGTGGACGGGACGGTATACAAAACACGAAGTCTGGATTCGGTGCATGATTATGAACTTCTTCCAGACTATAAGGAGCTTTTAAAAGAGAAACAAAAGTATGCTGAAAGCTTTTTTGTCCAGTACTCCAACACAGACCCATTTACCGGGAAACGCCTGGCGGAGCCATATGGCCAAAAGGTATATGTAATTCAAAATCCGCCGGCAAAACCATTAAGCCAGGAAGAGATGGATCAGATCTATGATCTGCCCTACATGCGCAATTACCATCCTTCTTATGAGGAGGCCGGAGGTGTCCCGGCTATCCGGGAGATCAGATTCAGCCTAATCAGCAGCCGGGGGTGTTTTGGGGCCTGCAGCTTCTGCGCTTTAACCTTCCATCAAGGCAGGATTATTCAGGCCAGAAGCCATGAGTCTTTAGTAAAGGAGGCCAGGCTGCTGACAGAAGAGCCGGATTTTAAAGGGTATATTCATGACGTAGGCGGACCTACGGCTGATTTCAGGTTTCCGGCCTGTGAAAAGCAGCTGACAGCAGGCGCCTGCAAAAACAGACAGTGCCTGTTTCCAAAACCCTGCAGAAACTTAAGGGCTGACCACGGTGATTATATAGAACTGCTGAGGAAGCTGCGATCCCTGCCAAAGGTAAAGAAGGTATTTATCCGTTCCGGGATTCGGTTTGACTATGTACTGGCGGACAGAAAAGGGAAATTCCTGCGGGAGCTGTGTGAACATCATGTCAGCGGCCAGCTGAAGGTGGCTCCGGAACACGTGGCAGATGCAGTGCTGAAACGCATGGGCAAGCCGGAAAACCACGTATACCGCCAGTTTGTCCGGGAGTATGAGGAAATGAATAAGAGGATCGGGAAGAAACAGTATCTGGTGCCATATCTTATGTCTTCCCACCCCGGATCTACGATGAAAGAGGCAGTGGAGCTGGCGGAATACCTGCGGGATCTGGGGTATATGCCGGAACAGGTTCAGGATTTTTATCCTACGCCGTCTACCATATCCACTTGCATGTACTATACAGGATATGACTGCAGAACCATGGAAAAGGTGTACGTGCCTGTGAACCCTCATGAGAAAGCCATGCAGAGGGCTCTGATCCAGTACAGGAATCCCAAGAACTATGAGCTGGTGGCAGAGGCTTTAAAAACAGCAGGCAGAACAGATCTGATTGGATATGACAGGAAATGCCTTATTAAACCGAGAGACAGGGCAAAAAGGGCAGGAACACAGACAGGGGAGAGACAGCAGGCCAATCAGGAAACTGGGGCAAAGAAAAGCCAGAACGGCAAAAGCAGTCTGATGGGAAAAGCTGTGCAGACAGGCAGAGGGAGACTGGCTGCGGCAGCAGAAAAGGAAAACTGCAAAAAGACGAAACGGACCATCCGAAATATCCATAAAAAGAAGGGATAAAACAAAAGCCAAAGGAAGCGGCCCATGGGAAGAAAATTCCAGGGACGCTTCTTTTGGCTATTTCGAATCTTTTTGCCTCTATAAGCCAGGCGCCTTAAGCAAATATGTCAACATTAGCCCCTTTGGACGGCGGGGCCGCCTCATAGGTGTCAGGCTTGGAACGGAATACTGTCCGGGTATTTCCCCCTGCAATGTAAGTCCTCCCGCATTCCGGACAGACATTTGTACGATATGTGACAGACTGGGAGACAATCTCCTGGTCTTCCCGCAAAGCTTCCAGCTTGGCGTGAGCCACATGCTCCATCTCATGGGAACGGACAGCATAAGCCGCCTTGTCAGGGCTAAGTTTGGTGGGAGTCTTAAATGACACAGAAGGATCATTGGAGCCATCCTGATACTTTCGGTTTTTGCAGGTCTGGCATTCATAGGTGTCCACATCCGGTTCCTGAGCCGCTTTCCCCACCTGTTTTCCAAAAGCAGCCTGATTTTCGTTTTCCTGTCCGTTAACTCTGCCGTCAAAAGCCTGCTCCGGCGATGAAACCCGGGACATGGGCCCGGAGGAAAAACGGGCAGGAGAGAGAAATGACAAATTATTAAAAGATAATGCGTAATTGATAAAATCGCCCCCTTATTTATCGCTGTTGGATGAAGCCTATTGTCCCTGGAGGACATATGGAAAAGCATATATCCAAGGCATAGGATGAGATAGGATCATCACAGATAAATTTATGGTTATCGTACCATATTTAGGAATAAGAAGCAAGATATTTTAACAGAATATCTTGCGCAAATACCTGGAAATGCCATGCTTCGCCAGGGTTGGAGACGACTTTTGGCGGGGAAGGCAGGGGGTTCTAAATGAAGCGCCATTGCTGGAATGATTATTAGTCTGTGTATGCTTTCTCACCTATACAGCAATCGCCGGCATTTAAAGCATCCATGCTGTCAAATATCCGGATAGTCAGTCTTTGGGCATGTCCATTTATAGATTCATGCTCATCTCTTATTCGATCAAACATCTCTTCTAAATCATAGTCTTTGAGATTTACCACGACCCAGATGTAAACATCTTCCATATTGTCTTCGCTCTGAAAAATCATTGACCGGCAGAATTCAAAGTCCTTTTTTGCTGCAGGCGGCTTCAGTCCTTTCCATGTAAATAACATGCAGCCCAGACTTAGCCCAATAACAGTAAACACTGCATATATTTTTTTCATAGTTACCTCTCTATAGGTCGAAATATCGTCCTATATTAATTTTAGCTATATTTTCTGTAAAATGCAAGCTGTTTCGCTTATACCAGGGAAAAAGCAGCATTGGTTCAGAAGGCATAGGGATGCAGATTGTCTATATAGGCTAAAATTTTAACCTATAGGCTGTCTTGAAATACAGTAATGGACTGAGCAAAACTCAGGATAAATCCAGTAACTTAGAAGAATTGTGCGTATGTACCCATCGGCAATTTGGTAAACGCTTTTATCAGGGAGACTTAAATATTTTCTGTTTACAACAATATGGCTTTATTTGTGTAAATAAACGCTGTATAATAAAAGAGTATATGCATAAATGATAGAAAGGTAAAAGGGATAATTGATGAAAGACAGCCTGCAAAAGGACAATACCA
The DNA here is from genome assembly GCA_949879025.1 of uncultured Hungatella sp. Taxonomy (GTDB): domain Bacteria; phylum Bacillota; class Clostridia; order Lachnospirales; family Lachnospiraceae; genus UBA3402. Next base: position 3,488 of record CATLBO010000161.1, read on the forward strand.
GGGCTTAAATATAGAGTATCAATTTTATAACAATAGGGAGTGAGGATATGTATCACATAGAGAAAATGGAAAAAAGGCAGCTGGGCCTTCAGCTGGAAGATGAATTAATGAACTATATCTTAAAGGCTCCTGTGGAGATCGGACAGAAGATTCCAAATGAATTTGAACTGGCACAGCAGTTCGGCGTAGGGCGCAGCACGGTGCGGGAGGCTGTAAAGGGACTTGTAACCCGGGGAATTCTGGAGGTAAGGAGAGGGTCCGGCACCTTTGTCATAAGTCATCATTCCATGAAAGAAGACCCTCTGGGCCTTGCCCGTCTGGAGGACAAGTACAAACTGGCGCTGGAGCTTTTTGAACTGCGGCTGATGATGGAGCCGGAGATAGCATCTCTGGCGGCCCAGAAGGCAAAAGCGGAGGAGAAGGTAAGGCTGGAGGAACTGTGCAATCAGGTGGAGGAACTGTATTCCAATGCGCAAGACCATTTGGAAAAAGATGTGGAGTTTCACACTCACATTGCCAGATGCAGCCAAAACAGAGTGGTGGAGATGCTGGTTCCTTTAATTCACTCGGCGGTCACTACATTCGGAAGCCTGACTCACCGAAAGCTTAAAAGTGAAACCATTGAAACTCACAGAGCCATTACAGATTCTATTATCCGGGGAGATTCCGTGGGGGCAAAATGTGCCATGATCATGCATTTGACTTACAATCGGCAGATGCTGGTAAAAATGATGGAGGAGCATCAAAAAAGGGACGGCCGGATTTAAATGTCAGATGAATTTGAAAATTATAGACCGGGAAGAACAGAGAAAAAAGGATAAATTTAGAACGTTTTTCGTTAAAATATACAAAGCAGCAGCTGTTTAAGAGATAAAACTGCTGTTTTTTTATGCATAAAAGCGAAAAGAAATAAAATACATCAGACATATTGACATAAATACTTTTTATAAATATAATTACAATACAAAACATAAGACGTCAGATGTTTAAGGAAACGAAATAAATAAAATGGAGGGTAAATGTTATGGGAACAGATACAATGCTTGACCCCACAAGACTTATTATTGCAGCTCTGGTGGGACTGGCACTGCTGCTTGTGCTGATTATTAAGTTTAAGATCCATGCAATGATTTCAATTCTGATTGGCGCGTTGGTGATCGGGCTGGTGGCAGGGATGCCGTTTGCCGACATCGTTACGGCGGTAAATGACGGAATTGGCAATACGTTAAAAGGGATTGCCCTGCTGGTAGGCCTTGGCTCCATGTTCGGTGCTATTTTGGAGATGTCCGGCGGCGCCCAGACTCTGGCCGTGACCATGGTAAAGCGGTTCGGTGATGAGAAAGCCGCATGGGCTTTGGGAATTACAGGCCTGGTTATTGCGATGCCGGTGTTTTTTGATGCAGGGCTGATTATTCTGATTCCTTTGGCTTTTTCACTGGCCAAGAGAACGAACCGTTCTTCCCTGTTCTATGCCATACCGCTTCTGGCAGGCTTGGCTGTAGGCCATGCATTTATCCCGCCTACGCCGGGGCCGGTCCTGGTAGCTACCATGCTGAACGTGGATTTGGGATGGGTGATTCTGGTGGGCATTGCCTGCGGAGTTGCAGCGATGATTGTGTCAGGTCCCATTTGGGGTTCTATCTGCGGCAGGAAATATTTCGTTCCAGTTCCGGAGCATGTGGCAAACCAGGAAGAGATTGACGAGTCAAAGCTTCCTTCTTTCGGAACCATTGTGGGCATTATCTTGATTCCGCTTGTACTGATTATCTTTAAGTCTGTGGCAGGAGTGGTGGATGCCCTGGCTCCGGCAGAACCTGTCCTGGCTTTCCTGGGCGAGCCTTTTGTGGCGCTTTTAATCGCTACCGTTGCAGCCATGTTTATTCTGGGAATTAAACACGGATATTCTACGGAAGAACTGGAGAAGATTATGACAAAGTCTCTGGAACCTACTGGGCTGATTCTTCTGGTAACTGCCTGTGGCGGCGTTCTGCGGTATATGCTTCAATATTCCGGCCTTGGGGACGTAATCGGAAACGCCGTGGCTTCTGCCAATCTTCCTATTGTAGTAGTGGCATTTATTGTGGCTGCCCTGGTAAGAATCTGCGTAGGTTCCGCTACGGTGGCTATGACCATGGCAGCCGGCATTATTGCAGCCATGCCGGGGATTGCAGAACTTTCCCCTCTGTATCTGGCATGTACGACGGCAGCAGTTGCCGGAGGCGCAACGGTTTGCTCCCACTTTAATGATTCCGGTTTCTGGCTGGTAAAATCCCTGGTGGGGCTGGACGAGAAGACAACATTAAAGACCTGGACGATTATGGAAACGCTGGTAGGCGGAACGGGATTTGTGGTAGCGCTTATTATATCGTTCTTTGTGTAGGCCAATAGCTGGACGGCATTTTGCCAAAGTCCTGCAAAACTCCACTGACTGGCAGATATTAATGAAAGAAGACTTTAAACCAGTGAAAATAAGTGATAGAATAAAAATAAAGAAGGGAGAATACGTATGGAACTGATAAGTCAGAAAATGAGAAAGCTTGCTCCGGAACTTGATCCCCTGAGAATCGGTACAGGATGGAAACCAGAGGATCTGGATAAGCCGCAGATTATGATTGAGAGTACGTTCGGTGACAGCCATCCGGGAAGCGGCCATTTGGACGTTCTGGTGGAAGAGGTAAGAAAAGGCGTCAAAGAGGCAGGAGGATATGGTGCCCGGTATTATTGCACGGATATTTGTGACGGAGAGAGCCAGGGAACAGACGGAATAAACTTCAGCCTTGTGAGCCGTGAGATGATTGCAGGCATGATTGAAATTCACGGAAATGCAACGCCCTTTGACGGGGCAGTGTATCTGGCCAGCTG
>CATLBO010000162.1 GCA_949879025.1 uncultured Hungatella sp.
CAAAGTATCTTGATCCCTCGCAAAATGGCTCCTCTGCAACAGTAAAAAGGATTTCTATGTCAGGATGCTTCAGGTTTCCTTCTTTCAGCCTCTCCAGTCCCTCAAGAATGGAAATAATTCCTGATATGTCATCTGCCCCAAGCACAGTATTCCCTTCTGATATAATTTTTCCCTCTTCCGTTACATACGCCTTTTTTCCGTTTCCGGGAGACACCGTATCCAGATGAGCCGAAAACAAAATCGGTTCTCCCTCTCTGTTCCCCGGCAGGAAACCGTATATGTTAGGAAAGCTATCGGGATGAGCCTCCAGGTACTTTTCATCCGTTGTATCCGTTCTGACTTCGGCTCCCGCTGAAACCAGCCTGCCAATGACATACTCAGCTATCTCTCTTTCATGGAAAGATTCGCTGTCAAAACGTGAAAGCTTTATGAAATTTTCCACGATTCTATTTGATTCTGTGCCTGATCCTGTGTCACCCATTCCTACATCTTCTTTCCTTTAATCTATAACCTATTATTTTTATAGGTATTATATGTTTTAGCCAATTATAGTGCCTTACAATATACCTGTCAATCCTTTTTTCTTTTTACGCTTTTTGTTTTGCTTATAGCCTCCTATAATCCGAGGTTATAACTGCGCTATTTCTGCCTCTTCATTCTGGATTGCCCTTTTTAACTGTTCCAGCGCTTTTTCCAAAATTACCCTTGGACAGGCAACATTAAATCTCTCAAACCCCTCCCCTGCTTTTCCAAAGATCCTGCCGGAATCAAGCCATAGATTCGCCTTTTTTACGATCAGTTCTTCCAGCTCCAGCCCGGACAGCCCAAGCCCTCTGAAATCCACCCAGACCAGGTAAGTTCCCTCCGGCTCTGTCATGATAAGCTGCGGCAGCTCTTTTTCCAGATACGACTTCATAAACCGGATATTGCCTGCCACATATTCCATCATGGCCTCATACCAGTCGTCCCCATAACGGTACGCTGCTTCACATGCCGCAAGCCCTAAAGTGTTTAACTGGCTGTATCCCGCTGCCGCGATCTGCTTTTTGAACTGCCTGCAGAGCTCCTTGTCGGGAATAAAAATATTGGATACCTGCAGCCCTGCAAGATTGAATGTCTTTGCCGGGGATGTACAGGTGACGGATATGCTTTCAAACTCCTTCCTCAAACCAGCAAAAGCGATATGCTTTCTTTCTCCCCATACAAAATCCTGATGGATCTCATCGCTCACAACAACGACATGATGCTTCAGGCATATTTCCCCTATCTTCAACAGCTCTTCCTCCGTCCACACTCTGCCTACCGGATTGTGGGGACTGCACAGCAGAAAAAGTGTTGTGTTCTCCTCCGCAGCCTTTCTTTCAAAATCCTCAAAATCAATATGATACTTCCCATCTTGCCCAAGGATCAAGTCACTGCTGACTACTTTCCTGTCGTTATCTTCTATGACCTCCGTAAACGGGTAATAAACCGGCTGCTGGAGCAGCACTCCGCCACCCGCTTTCGTGTATGCCTTTACAGCCATAGCCAGCGCAAATACCACGCCCGGCGTTTTTACAAGCCATTCCTCTTTGATCTCCCAGCCATGCCTCCGGCACATCCAGCCTGCAACAGCATCAAAATAGCTGCCGCCGCTTTCAGTATAACCAAAGATCCCATGCTCTGTCCTTTTATGGATGGCGTCAAGTATCTTTTCCGATGTTGTAAAATCCATATCCGCCACCCAAAGAGGCAGGACATTCTCCGGCCTTCCTCGCCTTAAAGCAAAGTCATATTTCAGGCAGTCAGTACCCCTTCTTTCTACCAATGTATCAAAATTATATTTTTCTTCCCGCATGCCAATACCCTCTTTATGCAAACGAACTGATTGCCTGCCTTAGATCCGCGATCAGATCATTCTTATCCTCAATACCTGCCGAAAGCCTCAATATCCGGTCCGTAAGCCCATTTTTTATCCGTACCTCCTCCGGCACATCCGCATGGGTCTGTGTCACCGGATAGGTGAGAAGTGTTTCCGTCCCGCCCAGGCTCTCAGCAAAAGGGATCAATTTGGTAGACTTTAGAATATGAAGCGCCAGCTCCCTGCTCTCCACTTCAAACGTCAGCATACTGCCAAAGCCGCTCGCCTGGACCTTACATACTTCATGCCCTTTGCTGCCCGGTATCCCCGGATAGTAGACTTTTTTCACTCTCGGTTCGCTTAATAGATATTCCACCAGAGCCTTTGCATTCTCCTGCGCTTTTTCCATACGGATCGGCAATGTTTTTATCCCCCTGATGATCAGCCAGCTGTCAAAAGGTGAGAGTCCCGAACCCACCGTCTTTATGAGAAACCTGAGTTTATCCGATATTTGCCGGGAATTGGTCACAGTAAATCCTGCAAGCGTATCATTATGCCCGCCCAGGAATTTTGTGCCGCTGTGGATTACAATATCCGCGCCAAGTTCAAGCGGTTTTTGGAAATAAGGGGACATAAACGTATTGTCCACGATCAGAAGAATATCCTGTGCTTTTGCAATTTTTGAGACCTTACGTATATCCACCACATTCATCATGGGGTTTGTCGGCGTTTCAATGAAAATAGCTTTTGTATTCTCCTGTATGTAATCCTCCAGCTTTTCTGTGGAGCAATCTATATGGCTGAATAAAATGCCATTTTTCTTATTCACATGATCAAACAGACGCCTGCTGCCGCCATACAGATCTGCATCCGTAATCAGATGATCCCCCGGCCGGAACAGTTCCATCATTGCAGTGATTGCCGCCATTCCCGTAGAAAATGCCAGGGCGTCGATCCCGCCCTCAAGGGAAGCTACTATTTTTTCAGCCTGCTGTCTTGTGGGATTCTGCAGCCTGCTGTAATCAAACCCTGTACTTTTTCCTACTTCCGGGTGTGCATAGGTTGCCGTCTGATAAATAGGGAAACTGATTGCCCCTGTTTTATCCTTGTCATAATCTTTTCCATTTCCATAAATACATTTTGTCGCAAAACCATAATCCATTGCTTTTCTCCCTTTCTTTGTTCAAATGAATTCCTATGAGCATTTGGTTTTTCTTTTCCTTTTTCTTGATTACCTACCATTCCTATGGTAAGATAAGCCTTAGCACCTGTTCCTCAATCTGTCTGAACAGACAGGTTTTGAAAAATCAAACCATATCCCGGAGGTAATCACTTTGAAAATTTCCACTCGCGGAAGGTACGCTTTTCGTATGATGATAGATTTGGCACAGCACTACAACGAAGGCTTTATTGCACTCAAGGATATATCTGCAAGGCAGAATATTTCCAAAAAGTACCTGGAGCAGATCATTCCGTTTTTCAACCGCAGTAATCTGCTCTTCGCTAATAAAGGGCACATGGGCGGCTATCAGTTGGCAAAACACCCCGAAAAAATTACTGTCAGGGAAATCCTCGAAATCGCAGAAGGCAGCCTGGCCCCTGTCAGCTGTATGGACAATGTTCCCAATTTTTGTGAAAATGCAGATCGTTGTTTCACTCTGCCCGTCTACCAGGGCCTATATAAAGTCATCCTTGACTACCTGGACAGCATCACACTTTCTGATGTTATCAGCAACAAAAAAGACAACTGTGAATACTATATCTAAACTGATTCCTTTATTGTCTGGTTTTCATATCTCTTTAATATCTGCACATATTCCTTCCCTATGATGCTTAAGGGCATGTTCTTTCTTTTGGTATATCCGATTGTCATATAATCAGATGTGTCAAAAGGAACAGAAACAAAATTCCCCCCGTTCAAATCTCCGCAGATAATACCGGAACACAGAGTATACCCATTCAACCCCGCCATAAGGTTCAGCATTGTTGCCCTGTCATTCGCCTTGATAATCTGCTTGTAATCCAGCGTACTAAGTACTTCCTCTGCAAAATAAAAAGCATTCTTATCTCCCTGTTCAAAAGACAGGCATGGGTAAGGCTCCAATTCCGCAAAACTTATTTTTGCCCTGGCCGCCAAAGGATGCTTTCTGGAAAGATATACAGAAATGCCGCAGTCAAACAATGGAACGAATTCCAGCCCGTTCTCTGAAATAATCTTGTTTAACACCTTCCTGTTAAAATCACTCAGATACAATACCCCGATTTCGCTGCGGCTGTTCCTGACATTCTCTATTACTTCAAAAGTCTTTGTCTCATATACTGCCAGTTCAAATTCATTCATGGAAAACTTCTTTCCAAGCTCTATAAACGCTTCAACTGCAAAAGAATAATGCTGCATGGACACGGAAAATTTCTTCTTCCGGCTCTTATCCTCTGTATAGCGTTCATTGATCATTTGATTAATCTGGACCATCTGCCTTGCATAACTTAAAAATTCCTCACCTTCTGTCGTTACCACAATGCCTTTATTGGAACGGGAAAATATCTGCGTGTGGATCTCTTCTTCCAAATCCCGGATTGCGCTGGATAAAGCAGGCTGGGAAACAAACAGCTCGGCCGACGCCCTATTCATGGACTTTTTTTCTGCGACTGTTACTACATATACCAACTGTGATAAAGTCATACCTTCACCTCCATCCGCTTAGTATATCTATCGTTTTAATAGGTTTAATCGGTTTATTATAGCACAAGAACCCTTATTTATAAAGCATAATATCTGTTTCATTTTCTCACCTTTTGCTTAAATTTGTAATAACACTATTATAGCCATTATTTTTTCCTTTGCATAATACCTAAATCTTTCGATTTGTTATAAGTAAAATTTATAGCTATCACACTTCCAGACATGCCGCCGGCGCCGGCACAAATTTTCATCTATTACACCCCAAACATATCCGCAATTTCACCATTACACTCATCTATATCATAATCCGCATCAATCAAATCCTGCCCCTCTACCTTTCTCCACATACACTCATATTCCTCCAATTTTGCATAGTTCTGCATGATCCTGTAATTCATTGCCTGTATTGCCGCCCGGAACTGTCTGCTGGCATCACCGCCGAACTGATGAAGAAGCTCGTGCATATATACGGTCATGGCCTCTGGGAAAGCATCTTTTTCAAACAGCCTCTTCCGAAGATTGATCTCCGTGATGTGAGAAACCACCTTTAGCCCCATCCCATTCCGGGCAGCCCCCGCCAATCTCTCCGTCATGGCAAAACCCTCATTCGGTGTTCTTTCATTCGCAATTACCCTGCATTTGGGCAGCGTTTCATAACATAACAAATCAGGGAAAATATTCCCCGCCAGCATTTCCAATATCCGGATCCGCTCCTGCTGCAGCGCATCCGGTTCATATATCACATGAAAACCATCGTGCTTTTCACACAGGCTGTAAATTGTTTCAATCCCCAGGGCAGAAAAATAACAAGGCAAAAGCTTGAGCCTTCCATGAAATTCCGACATGTGAAACCACTCCATTGCCGTCCGGTACTTATTTTTATCCCTTTTTACAGCGTAGGCATCTATATCCGCAATGTAGCGATCCTTCAAATATCCATATACCTTTTGACATATTTTGCAGTCATTACTGATCATCCGGACCATTCTTTGAATCAGCCTGCGCCAGTCCGGCCCTTCCGTCTTCTTTCCTGCTGTACGCCAGTAAGGAGAAAAGGCCATAAACACTCTTCTCAACGCCTCCCCTTCCAATCGGAATACAATTTCCGCAACCGCCTCTTCTATATCACGATAGTGAAACCTCTCTCTGTCTCTGTCATCTTCTCTATCCGGCTCATATCCATGATTACAGAAAATCAGGGGCACTCCGCGAATTTGTGCCCGCTCCTGCATGGATGCAAACACCTTCCCATTCACTGCTTTATTTCCTGACGTGCCGGAAGACTTTACCGTATATACAGCATAATCCTGCGTACTTACAATACATTCGCCAAAAACAGGATTTCCCGGATAAAAAAAGTGCTGCAGGGCTGTCTGAAAATCCTGATATGCCCGTCCGTTCACATTGCCCAGCAGCAGCACTGCATTATCTTCATAGGGACGTGCCTGTATATCATAGCCCAAAAAATCCATACTCTGTCCGTCTATTTCTCCCGATATTTTGATGACATCTAAAGCCCAGTCCCGCGATTCCATGTGAACGCTGACCTTATAATCCCGGTACGCGCAGAGGGAGGCTATCTTGAACCCCTCCCCAAACTTACCCGCCGTATGCCGTGCTCTTCCATCCCTTTTTGTAGACGCGCCGATATATTGAAGCCAATCGACATGGAACCCCTTCTTCCCTTCCATCCGAAGCTCCTGTCTGCTTTCATCATCATGATAGACAAATTCACGGGCCAATTTTTCTGAACCTAAGACAGTTGATGGTCATCTGCTTAATAGCACGGTAGCATTTGCTGTCAGAACAGCGAATC
>CATLBO010000163.1 GCA_949879025.1 uncultured Hungatella sp.
AATTTCGCTGTGGCCTGTCAGTGCGGAAGTGGTAGAAACCATAACTTCCGGAAGAGTAGTGCCGATAGACACCACAGTTGCGCCAATAAGCAGCTCCGGAAGATGGAATTTACGGGCGATTCCTGTGGAACCGTCTACAAACCAATCCCCGCCCTTTATCAGACAGACCAGCCCCACAGCGAACAGCAAAATAGGAATCAGCATAATCTTTTCTCCTAACATGTGTTTATTGATTAATTTGTTTTAAGCATTTTGGCAGAAACCTGTGCTGCAGGCTTTCACCTTGCGTGAACCGCCTATGCGGCGGAATTGCTTTAGAAACTCCCAGGTAAGGCGGCTTTCCTCATAAACAGCGCCGTGCGGCATATTCTTCATGACAGTAACCGTTACCATGGCCTGTCCATTTGGGTTTTTATGAGAAACCATGAAAAACCTGTCTCCTTTTGCTGCCGCCATGCAGGTGCAGCCGTTGGCGGCAATGATGGGTTCAGCCATGGGATCTTCTTTGGCACAGGCAGCCTTGTCTTTATCACCGAAGATAAAAGCGAAAGGCAGTTCATATCCGCTTTCTAAAAAAGAATCAAGGAGCAGGGATAATTCCTGGCCGGAATCCCCAGGCATGATACTGGAATCTTCCTTCATCATGGCGGCCGTGCTGCCGGCAGGGGCATTCCAGGGCGAAACGCCTGCAAACAGATGGGGATATTGAATGGCGACTTCCCGCACTATCATGCCCCCGTTGGAGAACCCGGTAAGATAAACCCGGCTAACATCAATTCCAAACTCTGTTTCCATATCATACACGATTTTGGGAAATACCATACCGTCTCTTGGAAGGAACCAGATATTTCCCGGCGAATCAGGGGATACCAGAATAAACTCCCCGGTTTCATCCGCAAGGGTATCCCATCCATTTTTCGCTGTAAACAGCCAGGCAGGTTCCCCTCTGCCGTGTACGGTAAAAACAAGGGGAAGCCCTTGAAGCTGTCTTTCTGTCCGGCCTTTGGGCAGATGTACAAAATAATCATAGTCAATACTGCTGACAGTAACTTTGCGGTGCAGGAATCGGGGATTTTGATAAAATTCCTCTCTGCTGTCCACAAGTGCCAGAGTACCGTCAGGGCTGTTTTTCCACCGGATAACATGTTCAAAGCATTGAGCCAGAATCATGTTGTTCAGCTTGCGGTCTTTAAAACAAAAATCTCCGGAAAAAACCCGGGTCTGCCATGCCGGATTTGTCTTTGAAGCTGTCAGTTCTCCCTGAAACCCCTGGATTGTTATCTGTGATTTTGTGTATTCCCCATAACAGCCAGAAAAATAACCGGCCTCTTTCACGGGGGTACAGTCCTCTTTCTGGAATATCCATAAATGTACAGGGATATCCCTGTTTTTCACATTATACTCTAAATCAGCATCCGGTACAAGCCAGCGGCAGGAAAAATCATCTGCTGCGGAGAAATCATCCGGTACGCCGTTGACAAGTGCGGCAGCGGCAAACAAGCCAGGATACTGTACCAGGACATTTCCGGCGAATACCGCTCCGTCATCATATGCTGCCATATACAGCATGGTTTCCCAGCACCATAAGCTTCCCTGTCTTCCCCAAATCGCTTTGCCGCTGCGGGTCTTAAAGTGGCGAGAGGTTTCTTTGTAAATATCCAGAAAAAGGCTTTTGGGCTTTGCTGCCCATCCCTCTGGTACGACTGGGATCACAAGTACAGCCCCACTTTCTTCAGCCAGATCCTGCCAGCCAGAGACAAGGGCAAATTGCCTGGCTGCCTTTAGTGTGCCCGCCTGGGCGGCAGGCGGGCACAAATAAATGGTCTTACAGGGATCATAGGCAGCTTTTGATGATACATAATAATACAGAGGATGGCTAAAATTCTGCAAATCCATAGCAGGTGGTCCCTTCCTTTACATTGGGAAAATAATCACTGCTGCAGCGCTTAAGGCCACGATTCTGATTAAATACATGGGTACGGAGAATTTCCAGAATTCAGGCAGCTTGTATTTGCCCATGCCCATGATCATGGCTGGCATGCCGTCAATAGGCATATATCCTCCCTGCCATCCCGATACCACTACGGCAGCAGCGGCAGCCGTGGGATTCAGTCCGAGACTCATGCAGGATGCAATTGCAATAGGGGCGAAGATGTACACGGACCCCATATTGGAACCAGTAAAGGTGGCGCAGGTACTGGTCAGGAGAGCGAAAAGCAGCACAATGAGAACAGGGGATACGCTGGTGCCCAGAGTTCCTGCAATGACTTCGCCGATCATTGCGGTGAAGCCGGAATTGGCCAAAGCGTCAGCCACGCCGATAACACCGGCCATCATAAGAATCACAGGAGCAAACATATTTTCACGGAATTCTTTAAAATCAACGACTTTAATCAGCAGCAGGGCCATGGCCGCCAGGCCTGGAATGGCGTAAGCCATATTGCCCAATGTATTGAGAAGCATCATGCCGATAACACTGACAATAAACAGAGCCACAGTGGCTTTCTCTTTCCATGCAGGCATATCAACCGCTTTTGTCTTTTCAATTTTAGCATTGGCATCGTCCTCAGCTGCAGCGATAGGATGATCCGGAAGCAGTTTGTAAGAAACGAGACACCATGCCAGAAACGCAGCTGCCATAACAAAGTTTACCATAGCGAATTTTACCATGGAAACCTGCTCCATAAATCCTGCAGTTTCCAGAACGGAACTGACAACTCCATAATAAAGCGCCACGTTAAAAGGCAGCAGAGGATGGTTGGTAGCGAACCCCAGAGGCATCATCAGTTTGGAGGTAGGCATCTTTTTGGTATAAGGAATGGTGGAAATCAGGGACAGGATCAGCACATAGTAGCCTGTATTGCCGCCTCCCACAAGGCTGGCTCCCAGCATTACTACAATCACCAAGAGAGCATAGCTTTTGTAGCCGCCCTTGTTTACCAGGGAAATCAGGGCTTCTTTTACTTTATCCATAAGCCTGGTTTTTTGAACGCCTGCCAGCACAACCATAAATGTTGCAATCATAATCACGCTGGAATTGGCAAAACCGGCAAAAGCTTCCGGGACTGTGGAGAGTCCAAGGAGCACCAGCAGAATACATGCGAAAATCGGCGGTGCACCGAAGGGCATTACGTCAAACATGATTAAGGCAATCATGATGATCAGCACGGCAAGAGCAAGAATCATTTGTGTTGTCATATTTTGTTTATCTCCTTTTTGTTTTTGGAACGGCAATTGCTTGTTACAGCCTGTCCCTTAAAAACTGATATGCAAACCCGTCAATCTGGTGCCCCAGAGAAGGCCCGTGCCCTCCCTGGGAATAAGAAATATATGTAGCATCTGCACCGGCAGCCACCAATGCTTTATAAAGCATTTCACTCTGACTAATAGGAACGATGGGGTCACGGCCTCCATGGAAGATGCATACCGGCGGATTATCCCTGCTTACATATTGAATAGGGCTGCATTGTTCCATCAGCTGGATATAATGCCAGTCAGGGTCAGACTTATCGCCTTTATCCAGCACCTGAGCCAGCTTCTCCATGGTGCGGCCCGGCCCGGTATACCCTACTGTCAATGCAGGGATGATTCCAGCTTTATCATTTCCCACATTCTCAATTTCCGTACCTGTTAAGTCTTTAGGGCTTCCGTTTAAATCCTTTGCATTTGTCCTGAGGTTATCTGCTAAATCACAGGGGGCATAGAAAAGGCATGCGGCTTTTACGGAGCTGGAATATTCCAGATTTCCTCCCACCGTACCTTCCAGCGCAGGATGGCGGGAACTGAGAGCCACCATAGCCGCCAGGTGCCCTCCTGCTGAATTTCCCAACACGCCGATACGCTTTGGATCTATGTGGTAATCCTGCCCATGGGCTTTCAGAAAGCGGATCACGGCTTTGGCATCATGAATGCAGGCGGGGAAAACAGCCTGGCTTACAGGACGGTAATCAGGGCAGACGATGGTGTAGCCTTCTGCTGTCATATTGACAAGATCTCTGCAGTATACAGCTTTCTGAGTTACCTGCTTATATTCGCCCCACATCCATCCGCCGCCGAAATAGTAGACAATACATGGCCCCGGCCGGCACTGGGAGGGGGACTGATAGATATCCAGCTTCAGGGCATAGGGCTGTCCGTTATCCAGAGCAGCCTCCCCATATACAACATCTTCATACCTGGGCGGCTGCCCCGGAGGACACAGGGGTTTTACTTTAGGCGGAATATACATATTACTGTACCTTTGCGGATGTAGGATTATAAAGACCTACGGTTTCCCGCTTTTTGCCCATAATATCCTGTTCTGTAAAACTCATGTACTTTACGCCGATACGATCCTTATAGGCAAATGCCAGATGAAGCCGGCTGTCTGCACCCTGCATAATATAGGGGTATTCATATTGTTTGTTGTTGGTCTTATTTTCATCTCCCATATAGCCTTCTCCCCGCTCCATATATCGGATCATAGGAAATGTAAGGCCGCCGTCCTCAGACAGGGCAACCGCTACCGGGCAGCGCAGCCCGGGCCAGGAGGCAATGCCTGGAGTAGGACAGGGGGTGCAGGTGGGATTGTAGGCAATGGCGATTCTTCCGCTTTTCAGCTTTACTGCACTGATGCTGGAGTTATTATTGGGAAGAACTGTGGGAACAGGAGCTGTCCAGGTATCCCCGTTATCCTCTGATTCACTGCGGTGAATATTGTCAGCTGCCCGGCTCCGCATAAAAGCTACCAAATGTCCCGGCTCCAGTTCCACCACATTGGCATGTACCGCTCCATTGCTTTCAGGCATATCCACTTTTTTCCAGGTTTTTCCCTGATCGTCAGAGATGCGGAAAGCCGTAGGATCTCCTGTCAGGCCCAGCTCTGAATCCGTGCAGATCCAATTGCCGAATATCCAGCGTCCATTGGCCAGAACCTGAATCGGCTGTCTGCAGAAACTTCCCTCTTCCGGGAAAACGGTCTCATAATCACCCCATGTCTTCCCCCCATCCTGGCTTTTCTGGCAGCGGATAACCGAAGTAAACTGCATGTTGTCTTTGCCATCCACCCGTGATAACTGGGAAGTATACATAGCCCAGACTTTCCCGTCAGGGCCTGCAAAAAGAGAAGGATTCTGCTCGCTTCTGTCTGGATCATGGGAAACTTCCACTGGCTCTTCCCACCTGTCGGCTCCTTTGGGAAGCCGTGCACAGACCACATTAACATCTGCATTTCCCTCGAATGAGCCGGCAAACCAGACGCACAGCATATCGCCGTTATCCAGTTCCAGAAGCCCCGGTCCATGGGCAGTCTTATATCCTCCTGGAGGAATCATAGCCTCTACCGTACCCAAGTCCTCATTCCAATACATTTTCCCGTCAGGTGTCAATCCCGGCAATCTTGTGTATTCCATATTCCTTTATCTCCTTTTTATAAAATTTTCTCCTCCAGCCTGGCTTTGCGCCAGCCTTACGTTCTCTCTGCCATCCGAATACCATAATCCAGCGCATTAATCAGACTCAGCTCACTGGCAAGCCCTGTCCCCGCCTGGTCAAAGGCGGTTCCATGATCCACAGACGCCCGTATAATAGGCAGGCCAAGCGTAACATTTACCCCGGCAACAGCATCCCACTTCTTTTCCTCCTGGTTATAGACGAATCCTACAACCTTCAGCGGAATATGCCCCTGGTCATGGTACATAGCCACTACAATATCATACCAGCCGCCTCGTGCTTTAGAGAACACCGTATCAGGCGGGACAGGCCCTTCTGCAAGAATCCCTTCTGCCTTTGCCGCTTCAATAGCCGGAGTGATTTCCTCGATCTCTTCCCGTCCAAACATCCCATTCTCACCGCTGTGAGGGTTTAGCCCTGCAACTCCGATTTTTGGCTGTTCAATTCCAAGCTGTTTACACGCCTGGTGAGCTATGCGGATAACCTCAAGCACCCTGTCTTTCTTTACCCTGTCACAGGCCTCACGCAGTGATACGTGGGTGGACACATGAACCACCCTTAAATTTTCATGAGCCAGCATCATGGTATACTTGCTTGTACCGGTATATTCTGCATAAATCTCCGTATGTCCGGAAAAATGATGTCCTGCCAGATTCATAGCCTCTTTGTTCAGCGCATTGGTTACTGTAGCGTCAACTTTGTGCTCCATGGCAAGTTCAATAACTTTTTTTACATACTGGAATGCTGCATTTCCCGCCATAACCGAAACCTGCCCCCGCTTCAGCTGACGGATATCCACAGCCTTCATGTCATAGACATCAATGGTTCCATGCTGGAAAAGAGCTTGGCTTACATCCTTGATTCCA
>CATLBO010000164.1 GCA_949879025.1 uncultured Hungatella sp.
GCGAATTATCATGTGATGAAAAAGTCATATCCGTACTTGACGACAAGGCAAGGCGCGAGTATGGGGACACTTTGATAGCTTTTTTTAAAACGAATAATTCATACAAAAATTCTCTGGCTTCTGTTACTTTGACAGAGGGAGCAGAACAATTAAAAGAAAGGTTAGGTGCTATTATGAATTTCAAGAAAAAAACAAAGTTAATTGTAACAGTTTCTTTTATGACAGCGGTTTTGTTGTCTATTGGAGGTTTTGCTATAGGGGCGTATGCAGCCCAACCAATTATGGGAGAAAATAGAGCAGATTCATTCAAGCATACCGTTATACAGGAAAATGGGGTATTTTACATTTTATGTAATGGGGCAGATGAAAGCGATAAACCAAGCGGCGGCACAACGGACGGCAGTATTAAATTTGTTTTGGTACGGAAAGAGAGCTATACTTCAATTTCAGGATTCAACAGTTTAGAAACACTCGTTGAAGATGTCAAAAGCCAATGTGATTTTATGCAGGAGCGGGGAACAATCACAGAAGAAGAAAAAGATTTAGTGATAGAAACTGCGGCTGCAATAACGAGTATGCCGCAAAATAATGATATGGGTGCGGATAAGGGTATGTATTCTGTTTTGACCTATAAAACAACGATTGATGAGGCTCCAGAAGATATACAGTCATGGATAAAGGAATGTGAATCTGCTGCAAGTGATGTTTTTGTGAAAGAATATGATGGGCGCTATTGGATTTATACAAATGTTATCGGTACTGATAATGATTATAGTTTTAAATTGTCAAGTGAAAGTGCTGGTACATGTGTGATAGAAATAATTCCTATTGAATCTGAATCAGGTAATGGATATGTGTTGCTTTCGGCTCCAGCAAAATATAATTATTTGTCTGTAAAGAGTGGAGAATATACCACTGTAATAAGTAAGTAATAAAAGCAGTTATAGGGTGGCTGCATACATGCGTAGCCGTCTTTTGCATAATAAATGTAACCATTAACCACGCGGCGCCTCATGCAGGAGAAAAGGGAAATTTTTATGACCTGCACAGAAGCATATAAAGAGCATATCATGAATATTTTCAGCGATTTCTGCAAAGTTTTATAACGGACAGACCATATATACCTTCATTGGCTGGGATGACGACTTTATATACCTGTATTTCGGGGAGAAAACCTGTAAGTTGGGAAAAACCAGAGATTTTTACGGTTTTGCATATATAATAAAAAGGTAACATGTTGTTATGACTATTTGGGGTATTGGACACAGAAATGCCCCATGAAAAGAAAGGGGAGTTTTACAGAAGGGCCGTACTATGGCCTGGTGAGAAGAAGTCACACAGGAGGAAGGAAGATATCTTCCTGTTTAGTTTAAGGGGAATCTGCCCCGGAAGCGGGGTGTAAGTATCTGTATTTTTCAGCTGAAACTTATATCATTACTTAAGAACAGGCATGGAAACAGCCTTCCCATGCGGCATTACAGAAAAAGCCAGCGGAACAGACATAAATCTGGGCGGCTGGCTTTTTTGCTTTTTCTGACATACTACGTTTGCTCGTCACGGATACTTTCGGACTGTTCTTTTAGCATGGCATTCTGATCAGCATCTGTAAGTACAGCTGCAGCAGCCACGAGAGCGGACAGGCTCTTTTCATCGCACAACGGGAGCAGCCGCAGCAGCTTCTGGTATGTAGAGCCGGTCCTGTCGGCTCCGTCCTGGAAGATACAGTCGTCCGCGGATATGTCGAGCGTTCTGCAGATATGGTAAAACCCTTCAATGCTTGGGGAGCAGCGGCCGCGTTCCAGATCCTTCTGGAAGGACACGGAATGGTCAAGCAGCTCCGCACACTCAGCCTGTGTGAGCTTCCGTTTCTGCCTTGCTTTTTTTAAGGCAGCGCTGAACACACGGGCATCACTGATTGATAAAGACATACAAATCACCTCCTGATAGTAGTGTATTGCCATACCTAATAAAAGTAAAAATGGCATGGACACCCTAAAAGATAGCGCAATAGACTACCTGGTGCCCAGACATCTGGTGAACAAAAAAACATGGTTCATCAGGGTTTTGTTTGGGTGCCTTTTTGCGGCCATGGGAGAGGACGCATGGCGGACATTGGGGAATGGTCATAAGCCGGACAGCGGCGGGGGAATTTCGTTAAAAAAATCATATGCTTCCATGGGGTAAGACCGCGCCTATATGGTAGTGCAGTACACTACTATTTCGCGGAAAGTGGAAAGGGTTGGATAAAGGGCATCTATCTGTACATTTGTGCGGATAAATGCCCTTTCGTTTTTGCGACTAAAGCCTGCATAAGTCATTTTACTAGAGGGCCTCCGGTCCCACGGTTCACAGGGAAACGTGGAAAAAGACTGGAGGCGAAAGGATGAAAGAAAAACATAACGATTCTGTGCAGAACCGCTTCACGGCATACCTGATGGCGGCTGTGGGTAACGCGCGCAAGAAATACTGGGAGCGGAAATGCCGACTGCAGGGCAGGGAGGCTGCCAGAGAGGATCTTCTGGAGCGTAACTATACGGACTTTGAGGAGCAGTACCGCGCTTACATAGGGGAGCATACGGATTTTATCTTCCGGGACTGGCAGAGGTACGGTGAGCTGCTGGACCTTCTGGAGAGCGACCGGCTGGCAAAGGCCATTAGCCGCTTAAGGAACCGGGACAGGGAGATTCTGTTTGCCAGGGTGTACGGAGAGCTTACCTTTGCGGAACTGGGAGAGCGGTTCCGGATGGAGCCGAAACAGGCAGAGATGGCATATTACTATGTGCTCAGGAAACTCAGGAAGGAGATGAATGGGAATGACGGATTTTGAGAAGCTGCTGGAGCGTGCGAAGGCGGGGGATAAGGAGGCGCAGGAGGCGGTCTTCCGGATGTACCGCCCGCTCCTTATCAAGAACGCAATGGAGCAGAACGTGTTCGAGGAGGACCTGTACCAGGAATTCTCGGCAACCCTGTTAAGCTGCATCCGGACGTTCAGGATTTAGATGGCACTGGCCTTATGGCACAGTTTCAGGGTTTAAGTGATTGTGCAGGGGATTGTTGCGTTTCGGGCATCCCCTGCGTATAAAATGATGTGTCGCAAAAGGTATTGGGCACAACCACGACATCGCAAAACCCAAAAAGGGCTTTTTGCGACAGTAAAACAGGGGTATATGACTGCCGGAGTGGACATCTCCAAAGGTATACCTTTTGCGACATGGATTTATACGGAAGGAGGGCTGTCATGGCGGCAAAGAAATTTGGATATGTGCGTGTATCCACCCGGGAGCAGAACCCGGAGAGGCAGATCCATATCCTGCGGGACGAGGAGGGCATCGATGAGCGTGACATCTATGTGGAGAAAGAATCCGGGAGGAAGTTTGAACGCCCGGTGTACCGTTCCCTGGTGGACAACATCCTGCGGCAGGGCGATCTGCTGGTGGTGACGGAGCTGAAGCGGTTCGGGAGGAACTACAGCGAGATCTACAAGGAGTGGTTCCACATTACAAAGGAAATCGGTGCCGACATCAGGGTGACTTCCATGCCCATACTGGATACCACGCAGTCGAAGGAGCTGGTGGGGCAGCTGATCACGGACGTTGTGCTGGCAGTGTTCGCTTATGTGGCGGATGAGGACTGGACGGAGCGCCATGAGCTGCAGCGGCAGGGAATAGAGGTAGCCAAAGCAGGCGGGAAGCATCTGGGCAGGCCGAGGGTGGAGTACCCGGAGAACTGGCAGGACTGCTATGGGAGATGGAAAGGCGGCGTAATCTCAGCAAAGGAGGCAATGACGCTCACCGGACTCAAGAAGGACAGCTTCTACCGGCTGGTGAAAAAATATGAGGCAGAATTTAAGAATACACAGGAGGAAATGGTATGAACGGAGACAAAGTGGTGGAAAGGGACAAAATCTTGCAGGTCATGGAAAAGTACCGGGATTATTTTAAGGAGTGGAATGCGGATGTGGCGTTTGGCACCAATAAGAGTAATATTTTTTATGTGTTGGCACCAAGAAATGAATTTGAAACTTTCCTGTTTTTCCAGACAGCGGATCAGCTCGAAAGGATCATACTGGGCACGATTGCGGAAAATGTCGAGATTATCATGGAGGCTGGTATAGAAGAAATCTCCATAGGGTTTTCGGCTGATAAAATGGATGGCGAGTATGGAAAGAGCATAGAACATTATCTGCCGGGGCTTGTGCATAAGCTGGATGTGATCTGCAAGATCGGAGAGGAATGGCAGAATATGATGAGGGTAACATTTAACTCTCTGAAAAATGTCTGCGCGGAAATAGCGGAAAAAGAACAGAAAAATGTGTAAAAAGTTTCAAGGAAACAGGGGGAATGGAACTCCTTATTATATGAGAATAGATTTTAGAGGAGGACTGTTTATGAAACAGGGTACATTATTTTATGATAAGCAAAGCGGCAGGTACAATTTCCATTACACTGACGAGGACGGTGACAGGCGCGATTATGGCGGCATCCACTGCGGGGAGGTCTTTGAGTTCAGGCTGAATGATGTCTGGGTTCCCGCCCGCGTGGAGATGGGCATGGATGACAAATGGTATCTGGTTGGACTGCCGGGACTGAGGTTGGATGGGCTGGAGGTGAGGCAGGAATAGCAGACAATATTAAAAAATGAAAAATATCCTATATGGTTGTGAAACAGGGATTGACCTTATGAAGTTTCACTGATATAATAGGTTTCACTAATGGAATGAAAGTGGTGATTAAAGTGAAACCGGATGACAGAAAAGGGATGGAATGTGTAGAAAACAAATTTCTTAAGCTCCCCAATATCCAGAAATATGAAGTGGACCGGAGAACGGAAGATGGATTCATTGCATCTGTTGAAATGGAAGATGGCTTTGTGTTCAAAATATATGCCTATTCCTTACAGCAGGTATTCCCTTCAACTGTCATGCAGCTGATTGGAACAAAGAACGATAATACAGGAGTCCGCATTTTGATTTCACCGTATATATCGGAGAGGACAGCGCAGATATGTGAAGAGAATGGAATGGGGTATTTTGATTATGCCGGAAACTGCTGGTTTGTGGGACATTCCATTTATCTGTCTGAGCGGGGCAATAAGAACCCCCAGCCAAAGCAGCGCAGTGCCGTTTCCATATTTGAGAGGTCATCAGTGGTTTCCTCCCTGATCCTGCGGGAGCTCTTTGCAGATATAAATAGGGTGTGGAAGTTAAAGCACCTGTCGGAAAAGGTTGGCTGCAGCATCGGCCAGGTCTCCAAAGTAATGGGGTTCCTGATGAAGAATGCCTGGGCAGTCAGGACGGCGGAGGGCTATGCTGTTTCAGAGCCTGGCCTGGTTATAAGGGAATGGGGCAGGGCCTATGGCAGGAAAGATGCAGTTTCATATCCCTGCTACAGCCTGGATAACATTTCCGTCCTGGAAGGGAAGCTGCGGGAATTGAAACAGGATACGGGGATAGAGAGCTATCTTACAGGCTTTTCCGGCGGTGTCCGGTATGCGCCGGTGGTCCGGTATAATAAAGTCCATGTATATATGGCACCGGAGGATATACGGGAAGCAGTCCGCTATCTGGGGATAAAAGAGGTGGAAAGCGGTGCCAATATGGTCATTTACCCTTTGGAGAATGATTCTTATATAAAAGACTGCCGGATCATCACAGGGGATGTGGTGGTGTCGCCATTGCAGGTCTGCCTGGACAGCCTGCAGCTAAAAGGACGGGGAGAGGAACTGGCCGAAGCTGTCCTGCAAAAGGAGATTATCAGATGATAAAGGATGAAGATTTGAAGAGCAGCATTGATTATTCCGAGGGACAGAAAGAAGCGGCCCACAGGATACTGGTGGAGCTGGTCAATATTTTTAAGGAATACGAGGATGACATCCGCATTGTGGGCGGCTGGGTCCCTGACCTGATGTTTCCGGGAGAAGGGCATATTGGCAGCGTGGATGTCGATGTCCTGATCAACCATCTGACACTGCATGACGAAGGGTATCAGAATATGGCAAGGATTCTACAGGGCAGCGGATACAGGGAGCATCCGGATAAATATTTCTCATTTGTGAAAACAGTAGAGATAGAGGGGGTTCCATATGATGTGGATGTTGACATCCTTGCAGGAATGTACGGCGGGACCCAGCCAAAGAAAGGAAGCCAGCATGTGCAGGGCATATTTGCTAAAGTTCAGCAAAGGCATTGAAAGCCACAGGAGGGAACTTTGCATTTGACTTTCCGCCGCAGAAGATCCATCTGGAGGCGAAACGCCCGGATGGAGCAT
>CATLBO010000165.1 GCA_949879025.1 uncultured Hungatella sp.
TGTCCCCCGTGCAGAACCGCGTTTACAGACATTTGGAATACGTGGCCGGATGCGCACTTCCATTTTACCGGGGTGTATATATCCCGCACTTTTTCCTCCAGACATGCGCCTCCCCTGTATTCGGCAGCCTTGAAAAGATCCTCTGTTTCCAGATTCTCAATGCCTTTCTTTTCATCATATCCATGATTCAGATAGCTTTCCGTCTCGTCCGGATGATGCAGTTCAAAGGATTTCACGGCATGCTTCTCTTCAAGAGATCCGAAGAATGCCTGTATCCAATCTTTTTCTTCGTTTTCCTCCATCCAGACCGGTCCCATGCGCTTTGCGGCAATCTCCTTGTTGTGGGCCTTCATGGCAGCCGCATCGGGCATCATGGCGGCGATCATCGGATTTGCCATCATGCGCTCCATCTCAGCCTTCACAGCGCCCCAGTATACGTTACCCGGAATCTGTCTGAAATGCAGGTGCTCTTCCAGTTTGTCTGAATCCGTGTAATAATGCCCATGAAAATTAAAGTGCGCCACATCCTGCGGATCATAGACATCTTCATACCTGATTCCCATGGGTTCCAGCGACATGCCAGCCAGCTCCCATGTGGCGAAACGGTAATCCTTACCGCTGCTTAGGTTGTATGCCCTGCGCCAGAAGCTCTCATCTACCCAGTCCTCACAGAGATTTGCCATACAGATCCCAGAGTCGACAGAGGTGCTCCATTCCAGAACGTTATTGGCCGGCTGATGGAATACGATCGGCTCTTCCCCTGCCCCCTCCGCGCTGGGATGCTGTCCTGTCTGCCGTATGGAAACCCAGTATTTCAGCCCGCTGTCAAATACAGCTGCCTCGGAAAAAACTTTTGACACCGCATAATAGTCGTGGATGGACGGATTCATCGGATCGCCCACGCGCCCGAAATGTACCGGCTCCAGGCGGCTTCCTGTCATGGCCACTGTCCCCACATATGCAAAGTGCACCTTGTCTGGGCAGGACTGTTCCTTGATCGCCTTAATGATATTCAGCGTGGAACCGATGTTGGTGCGCAGTGTCTGTTCCGGGTATTTGTCTGCCGCAGGTGATACCATTGCGCCGATATGGAGCA
The DNA here is from genome assembly GCA_949879025.1 of uncultured Hungatella sp. GTDB lineage: Bacteria > Bacillota > Clostridia > Lachnospirales > Lachnospiraceae > UBA3402. The sequence goes on from CATLBO010000165.1 coordinate 1,097, forward strand.
CATAGTCACTGCCGTCCACGCACTTTTTAATCGTCTCATAGTCTGCCATGTCACCCCATACGATTTCCAGTGACGGACACAGGTATTTTTTCAGTAGCTTCTTGTTCTTCTCGGACGGCCTTGCCAGAATCCTAACCTGGAAACGGTTGTTTCTTGACAGTAGCTGCTGCATGGTCTGCTGTCCCATAATCCCTGTCGCACCGGTCAGGAAAACAAGCTTTTTGGGCTTTGACACATAAGCGTGCTCCTCTGGCTGGTCAAACCGCAGCGCCGCGTCAAAGGCTTCCCTTGTTGCATTGATGGCGCGCCTTGCCATTCCAGCATCACCAACCTCATAGTATCCGATCCCTTTTTCAGGGCATGCTTTTTCAAGCAGGCTTCCATCCCGTCTGACTGCTCCGACTGCCATCACTGCATAGTCACATGGAAATTCCACTGTCTTACCGTCTTTTTCCCCGACGACAGCGCCGTCTTTGATTTTCGTTACTTTTACTTCCGTCACGGGATTGATTCCAGCCGCATAGATGCTTTCTGTCACACCGATTTTCCTGGTGCGTCCCATGTCCGCACAAAATTCCTTCATCATTTCAAGGACGGTAACCTTTGCGCCTTTTTCCGCCAGGTATTCTGCAGTCTCCATACCGACCATACCGCCGCCGATGACAACGACACTGGCATTGCCGGATATGTCTGTTTTCCCGTTGAGCACATCATGGGAATTGACAACAAAATCCTTATCCTTTCCCGGAATCATCGGAATAATGGGTGCTGCCCCGATTGCATTGATGAGTGTGTGCGGCATGATCTGCCAAACCAGTTCCGGCGTAACTGTCGTATTCATACGGATCTCAACACCAAAACGCTTTGCTTTTTCGGCCATGGCCAGAACCGCCTGTTTCATTTCTTCTTTTCTTGGCGCTTCCCCCGCAGTCAGGAACTGTCCGCCAAGCTGGTCAGACACTTCACACAAAATTGGATTGTGCCCTCTCTGCTTTAAGATAACTGCCGCTTCTAGCCCACCGATTCCGCCGCCTGCAATCAGCACGGTCTCCGGCTTTGCAGCAGGTACGATTTTACATTCCTCTTCTCGTCCTAATGCCGGATTTCTAAGGCATGTGATACATGGGGAATCCGTGTTTTCAAATCCGTCATAGCACCCCTGATTACAGCCTACACAGTAATCAATATCCTCTGTCTTTCCCTCTCTTGCCTTATTGCAGAATTCAGGATCGGCCAGCTGGGCGCGTCCCATGACAACCATGTCAACCTTGTCTTCCTCAAGGATCTGCTCCGCCAGTTCCGGCGTGTTGATTCTTCCGACACCGATTGTGAGCATGCCTGTCTCCTTCCGTATCCTCGCGGCATTGTCGATATTAAACGCTCTGGGAATGTCAACAGGAGGCACTTCATATTTCAGGCCGGCAGACAGGATGTTGCCGCGTGAGATGTCCAGTACGTCCACGCCTGCCTCTCCCGCAAGTTTACAGAAATCAATGACCTCCTCTATGGTCAGCCCGCCCTCGAGATAATCGTCATGCGCGTCAATTCTCATGAGCATTGGCATATCCTCCGGGATATTTGCACGGATTGCGCGTATACACGCAAGCGGAAATCTTGCACGGTTTTCAAACGAACCGCCATACTCATCAGTTCTGTGGTTGATACCGCTGGACAGGAAGGAATGCGGCAGATAATTGTGCGCACAGTGAAATTCAACACAGTCAAATCCGGCCTTTACTGCCCTTGCGGCCGCTCTGCCAAAACAATCTGTTATTTCTATAATCTGTTGTTTCGTAATGCCGGGAATCGTCATCTGTGGACTAACCGGCATGTCGCTTGCCACCAGAATCTGTGCCGTCTGATCCATGCCTACCGCAAGACTTCCCTGCCAAAGCTGTAGCCCTGCCTTTCCGCCCTCCGCATGAATAGCGTCCGTCAGGCTTTTCAGTCCCGGGATATAGGCATCCTCGCTGATCGAAAGAAATCCTCTCGGCGCGCTCGGACTATGTACACTGCAGACCTCGACAATGTTCAGTCCGCACCCGCCCTTTACACGCGCCACATGGTAGTTGACTAGCTGCGGCGTGACATAACTTGCTTTTCCGGCAAACTTGGTTCCCATTGCCGGAAGAATCACCCTGTTTTTGAGTTCCATTCCCTTGATTGTAATCGGACTAAATAATTTATTATACATGATAAAACCTCCTAGTATAATAATGATATAGCAACAAGAGCTATAGTTAATAAGTTACAAAGACAAGTCAAACAGATAGCTGAAGGGGAATATTCCTTCCACCATCAGATGCTGTCAATAAAAAGATTTATCATGTCTGAGGTTTCCTTAATGCACCAGACAAAATATTGAGGTATAATCATCGAAGGCAGGATCATTGACGTTTCCTCCTTGGGAACCAGTGGTTTTCCACTGGCCATACCTCTTAGAAAGTCTGTCAGTCCATTCGGTGGTGATTTATGTTTTGGCTGGTTGGGAAGCCCCAGGCTATACCTGTATAAGCCGCTAGGTTGTGTATCCGCCTTTTGGAAATGGATGCCTGCCGGAAAGGATATATACCATGCAATACCAGAAAGTACTTCAGATGCTTAACTGCATACCTTATCTCTCAGTCGGACTTGATGTCGGCGCAGATTTCACCTGGATGTCCATCATGCTCCCCAATGGCACGCTTACCGGTAAGCCGTTTAAGATCATACATTCCGATCCGCAGTCCCGGGAGCTCGCCGTCACAAAAATAAAGGAAGCACAGGAAATGTATTCTCTCAAAAGCCGCTGCTTCCTCGAGTCTACCGGGATATACCACATCCCGCTTCTGTGCTTCCTACATGATAAGGGTTTTGACTGCTCCGTCATTAATCCTATCATTACTAAGAATAGCACAAATTCGAACATAAGGAAACTGCATAATGATAAATTTGATTCAAAAAAGGCAGCAAGGGTTGGGCTTGATGCTTCTCTTAAGACTTCTATCGTCCCTGATGACGAAATCATCGACCTTCGGAACCTGGTGCGCGACTACTATTACTACAAAGATCTGCAGTCTGCTGTTGTCCTGAAACTGAATGCGGAACTTAAGGTGTCCTTTCCCGCATACCTGCAGGTATTCAGCAAAATCACGACACTGACTTCCCTTAAACTTCTTGAATCATACCCCCTTGCTACGGACATGCTTGCCGCAGCAAAGGACGAGATTGTCAAAACAATCAGGGAAACTGCACATTTTGGTGAAAAATATGCCCTCTCCAAATATGAGGCCATTTTTATCGCTGCAGAAGACGCCGCTGTTTTTGGACGTGCACTCCCAAGTAATGCCCTCCGAATCAGGCTGTATATAGAAACTTACCGTGAGTACCAGAAACATCTTGATTCCATACTTGAAGAGCTTCATAAAGCAGTGGATGGATTACAGGGAAAACCGGTCCATAACCAGATCTGCCTTATCCAGTCCCTGCGGGGTGTAGGTTTCCTGAGCGCAGTTGTGCTGATTGCAGAAATGGGTTCCTTTGAACTGTTTTCTTCCCCTAAAAAACTTTATGCCTACTTTGGACTGGATCCTGCTGTAAAACAGTCAGGCAAATTCAATGGGGACAGGGTACATATGTCCAAGAGGGGTTCCAGCCTTGCCAGACGCATCCTGCATATGGCGGCACTCAATAACCTTAAAGTTGATAGGGGTACGAAAATGCCCGTAAACCCAGTCATTCATAGTTACTATACCGACAAATGCAGGAGCAAGAAAAAAAATGTGGCTGTCGGGGCTGTGATGCATAAAATCTGCAACATCATTTTTGCCATGCTCAGGGATAATAAGCCGTTTGAAATGATCACACCACAGGAGCATTGTAAACGCTATGAAGTTGACCATCCTTCAAAACCAGACAATGCAGCCTAAATGCCAGACATAATTTTAAATTTCCACACAGGTGGGTTTATTAAAGTTACCCTTTTTTAGAAACTGGCACAAATAAATTTTTTTAATAAATTTCTCAAATTACTTATTGACATTTCTTAGCTGGACTTTTATACTTATTTTTTCAGTGTATTACTATTATTTCAAATAATAATATCACATTGTTAATAAGTTTAAACTAGATTGAGGGATTGATAACATGAAAGAACGTAAAGAACTATATATAAAAATTGGCGAACGAATCAAATATTCCAGAGAAATTAAATAATTTCTCATTCTGTTTTATAAATTCTTTCCCCATAGGCGGCGATATCTCCTTCTGTGTAAATTCTTTGATAATTATTCACATTTAGTACATTTGTAACCCTCATAACATTACCATCTGGCAAAACAAGTTTTTTGCCAACAAGCATAAAGTTTTCCAAATCCATTTTTTCCGCCAAAAAACAATATTCCGAATCACTATATGCGTTTGTCCAACCTTCTTCGTTAAAATCTAATACGGATATAGTTTCTGCTGGGCTGACAAATTCTGAAATATCACATTGGTATTCCCAGAACCGAACAGCCCCATAATATTGCCCAAATTCCAAACTACTCAACATTTGGAGCGGAATTTCTTTGACTACTATTTTCTTATTCCAAAAAGAAGTATATTCACAATTTTCCAAAAATCGAAAATCATGATTGATTCCTTCCCCCTCTACCGGAAAATAATGCAAAAATACTTGATATTCAGTATCTGCTTTTTGATCAAATACAAAATATAATTTTTCATCTTTATAATAGATCTTTTGTTCTTCTCTCGAATACACCAGTCGGGCATTATTTTCTACATCCGATAACATTTCATCTCCATATTCAGTTAATTTAATATAACCCCCAAAAAGGCATCCTGCCAATATTAGATAAAAAATACTATATTTCAAAACTGATTTGGCTTCTATCAATTGAATTATATTTGATATAGTTGCTATTATCACGAAAAAAAGCAATAACCAAGATGGAAAAAAGTAGCGAAATTCGAAGGATTGATTATTTAATCAGCAGTTTACAGTTTTTGGACCTTTCTAATCCAAGACTGAATATGGTGTTCTAATAACTTTACCAACGCACGGGCTTTTTTTACAGTTTCAAGCGATTCCACAAAACTGTTGAATATTAT
>CATLBO010000166.1 GCA_949879025.1 uncultured Hungatella sp.
TTTGTATGTACTGCCGGGATCTCTCCTGCACCTGCCTTTGTGGCTGATTTTCCGCCATATGTGCATAAATTTATGCATATCTGATAAAAAATCATCTCACAAAATCAGGCACAAAGAGACTCCAACAGTACATTTATGGCGACAGGAGGTAGAATTGTGAATTTGAGTGCGATTTATGAATTGAGAGACAGGCTGGAGGCGGCAGCCATAGCAGGGATGAACCTTGTTGGAGAGGATTTCCGGCTAAAAAGGGCCGTGGAACAGATGAAGGCCCTTTCCCAGGCTTCCCCCGTATTTGCAAAGATTTATCAGATGGGGTGCCAACTGACAGAAGAGGGCTGCCAGGACAGGGCAGGAGTGCTTTTGGACGTGCTGGCCCTGGTAGATGCCGTGCTGTGTACTCAGGGAACTTTTTTGAAGGAGGGCCAGTGGGAAACAGACGGGAATCTGGCATGTGGGGAAGGGACATGGGTGAATTTTCCTTACAGCGCCATGGCTCCGCTTTTGGAGGCTTTTCAGGGGACAGGAAGCGGACGGTACGGGGTAATTCGGGATGCTTACGACAAACAGCCGGAACTGTTCCAGGATTACCGAATCAAAAACCTTATGGTAAAGGCCTTGGGTGACAGCTATGGGGAACTGGCGGATATGGTGGCGCAATGGCTGCAAAAGGAAGGGGCACAGATAATCCCTCTTTTAAAACATGGCTTTGACCCAGAAGGCAAACGGGACATGGCAAGGCGGCTTCAGGTTATTGAGGCGGTTGCAGGGAAAGAAGAAAACCAGTTTTATCTGGAAGTCCTGAAAACGGCAGGCAAGGAAGTGAAAGAGGCAGCGATTCACGCACTGCGCTGCCATGCAGAAAATGAGCAGCTTCTTCTTGACTTGGTAAAGTCAGAGAAGGGAAAGGCGAAAGACATGGCGTATTTCTCTCTGGCGTGTATGGAGGGAAAGGGGGCTGCAGAGTATTGGAAGAAACAGATGGATAAAAATCCTGGCAAATGGGTGCTGTACCTGGTGAATTCACCTGCCGTCTGGGCTTCGGATCTGATTGCGGATCATGTAAATAAGTGGCTGGATACATATGATGCGTCAGGGATTTTGTGGAAGAATCTGAAACGGGAGGATCAGCTGGAGCTGCTGGCTTTGTGGAATGGGGCAGAGGGGAAGCATTCAGCGAAAATCTGCGGCTGCTATGAGCGGGTGTACCAGGTCATACCAAAGGAGGCGGCAGAGGGGCTTGAGAATTCCTTAAAATGGAGTATGCATCCTGCTTTATGCCAGGTGGCCGAAGAGATGTACCAGGCTCATGGAGACGAATTTCTGGCCAGCGTATTCTGGGCGGATCTGATGACCAAGGAGCCGCAGCAGGTGTTTGAAAGGTTTGGCGGCTATGTGAAGCCGGAAGGCGTTCCGGGATTTATAAAACATATTGGCGGAAAGAAGCCTGATCCGTCGGGCATATTCAAAATTCTGGCCCATATAAAATACAGGGAAGAGACAGGAAACTATGTGATTTACAGAATGCCAGGCAATAATGGTGCAGAATCCGATGAGATGGCAGGCGTCCTGGAAAAGGGGCTGGATCTTAGGTGGTACGAACTTCTGCTGAATTTGAAAAACACGTTTCCGATTCAGCGGAAGAAAGCGTATTACCATTATGGCGGCCACAGCAGCCAATATGATGCCATGCTGGAGAGATTGTTCCGCAGTGACGTGGAATGGATACGGGACGCCTATGGGAAGTACTTCTATTGGAATGCCAGGCACCGGGGCACAGAGGCTGCAGATATCCGGATTCTGAAGAAATGCGGATGGAGCGATTATAAGGGATTGCTGGCTCATGTAGGGAAACGGGATCAAACCCAATTAGTCTATAATGTGAGACAGGTTTTGGAGGAACTGCCTCTGGGCAATGAGGAGATGGCAGAGGAACTGAAACTTCTTGTGGAAGGGATCGGAAAGAAGGCAGTTAACGGAGCGGGCATTTTAGAAAGATGGGTGGATGAGCTGAAAAGCGGAACCCAGGCAGGGGAACTGAAGCAGTTTTATCGGTGACAGGGCCAGGCATGCATATAAGGCCATAAAGAAATTTATCAATATAATATAAGAAAGAGAAGGATAGGAAAAAGCCAAGATGAGCCAAAAAAGTGTACAGAGGCTGCCTGCGGAGCAGCTGTTTCAGAAAGAACTGGATATTTTGACTGCAAATGAGACGAACCCAGTACCAGAAGGATGGCGGATGTCGCCGAAATCGGTGCTTACTTATATCTGTGGGGGAAAATGCGGCGGTATGGAGATTGTGCCGAAATACATCGGCAATAGGAGGCTGGTAGAGATTGCCATTGCCACTCTGGTAACTGACAGGGCGCTTCTGCTTATTGGTGAGCCGGGAACAGCAAAATCATGGCTGTCAGAGCATCTGACGGCAGCGATTAACGGCAATTCCACAAGGGTGATTCAGGGGACTGCAGGAACTACGGAAGAGCAGATTAAGTATTCTTGGAATTATGCCATGCTTATTGCATCAGGGCCGTCAAAGGAAGCCATGATTCCAAGCCCGGTGTACCGGGCTATGGAAGAGGGTGCCGTGGCAAGGCTGGAGGAGATTTCACGCTGTGCTTCAGAAGTTCAGGATGCGTTGATCTCTATTTTGTCGGAGAAACGGATCTCCGTGCCGGAGCTTGGGATGGAGGTTCCGGCAAGGAAGGGATTTTCGGTGATTGCCACAGCCAATACCCGGGATAAGGGGGTCAATGAGATGTCGGCGGCATTAAAAAGGCGCTTTAATATTGTAGTGCTTCCGGCTCCCGAAAGCCTGGAGGCGGAAATGGAGATTGTGAAGACCAGGATTACCCAGTTGTCTAAGGGCTTGGATTTAAATGCAAAACTGCCTCAGGAAGAGGTGGTGGAAAAGGTCTGCACCATTTTCCGGGAACTGCGCAGAGGGGCCACTTTGGACGGAAAACAGAAGCTGAAGACCACTTCAGGAGTTTTATCCACAGCGGAGGCCATTTCCCTCCTGGCAGGAAGCATGGCTCTGGCAGGGAATTTCGGAAATGGAATTATCTCAGACTATGATCTGGCGGCAGGGCTTCAAGGGGCTATTGTGAAGGAAGATTCTAAGGATCAGAAGGTTTGGGAAGAGTATTTGGAGAACATTATGAAAAGAAGGGGATCTAAATGGCTTTCCCTATATGAAGAGTGCAAGGAGCTGAACCGCTGATGGAGAAACAGCCTAATGTATTTGGAATCAGGCATCTTTCCCCAGCTGGAGCTTACTATGTCAGGGATTTTCTCCATAAGGTCCAGCCGGAACTGGTGCTGATTGAGGGACCATCGGATTTTACGGATTTCATGGAGGAACTGGCAGGAGAGCAGGTAAGGCTGCCGGCAGCGGTGATGGCATATACGAAGGAGCTGCCTATCCGAACGATTTTGTATCCGTTTGCAGAGTATTCGCCGGAGTATCAGGCTCTTTTGTGGGCAAAGGAGCATGGACGCTTATTCAGGCTGTGCGATCTGCCGTCAGACGTGTTTTTGGGGCTGGCGGCCAGAAGGGAGGTATCCAGGGCTGAAGCAAAAGGCGATGACAGCAGCCAGGAAGCTTTTGATGTTTATGAGGCTTTGGATAAACAGTGTGGGGACGGGGATCATGAAACCTTCTGGGAACGGACTATTGAGCAGTGTGCCGATGCCGCAGCATATCAAAGAGGAACTAGGGAATTTGGCCGCTGCCTTAGGGAAATGACCTTTACTAAGGGGGAAGACAGTGCTGAAAACCTGGTGAGAGAGGCTTATATGCGCTGGAAGGTTCAGGAAGCCGTAAAGGAAGGCATTCCGGCTCACAGGATTGCTGTGATTACCGGGGCGTTTCATGTGGAAGGAATCCTTGGAGATGGGCCGATAATAAGCGACAGGGAATTGGGGAATCTGCCCAGGCTGGAATCCATGAAAACGCTTATGCCCTATTCTTATTATCGGCTTTCGGAGAGATCCGGTTATGGAGCGGGAAATCATGCGCCGGCTTACTATGAATATCTGTGGCAGGGCCTGTGCAGGAAAGAGGCTGATTATGGGGCACGAAGGTATTTAAGCGGACTGGGAGCTTATGAGCGTGCCCATGGAGGAATGGTATCCGCTGCACAGGTCATGGAGGCAGTGCGCCTGGCCAGGGCATTGGCTCAGTTTGGCGGCAGCCAGATTCCGACTCTCCGGGATCTGCGGGATGCTGCAGTGACCTGCATGGGACATGGGAGATTTTCAGAGATAGCCATGGCGGCGGCAGATACGGAGATAGGAACAAAAATAGGCAGCCTGCCTCAGGGAGTCAGCCAGACTTCCATCCAGTCGGATTTTTATCAGAAGCTGAAAGAACTGGGGATGGAAAAATATAAGTCCATGAAAGCCATGGAACTGGATTTAGATCTTAGAGAAAATTTGCGGGTGAAAAGCCAAAAGGCGGCATTTTTGGATTTGGAGCGCTCTTTTTTCCTGCATCGGCTTAAGGTGCTGGATATTCCTTTTGCCGCCGTGCAGTCAGTAAGGCAGGACAATGCCACCTGGGCGGAAAAGTGGGTTCTCCAATGGATGCCTGAAGCAGAGATCCGGATTGTGGAAGCCGTGCTGAAAGGCGATACAGTAGAGCAGGCAGCAGCTTTTGAATTGAAAAAACGCATGGACGAAAGCCAGGGGATCAGCAGCCTGGCCTGCGTGGTGGAGGAAGCATGCTGCTGCGGCATGCCTCTTGTTCTTCACTCTGCTCTGGAGGCACTGCAGGCTTTAGCCGTGGATGCGGCTTCCATTGAGGAGATTGGGGATACGGCAGCCAGGCTGTCTGTGATGATTCAGTACGGAGACATCCGGAAACTGGATCGGAAGCCTCTTATTCCAATTGTGTCCCAGCTGTTTTTACGAGCATGCCTGATTCTGCCGGGAGAATGCGCCTGCGATGACGGGGCAGCGGCAGCTATGGTGTCTGTTTTAGGGAAACTCCATCAAATAGGGGTGGCCCATGAATTTGTGGATAATGACAGATTTTTAGATGTATTAGGTCAGATTGCCGCAAGAGATGATCTGAATACCCGGCTTTCCGGGGCAGCAGCAGCTATACTTTTGGAGCTGGGACGCATGGACAGCGAGGAGCTGGGCCGTCAGGTGGAACGGCGGCTGTCAAAAGGGATTCCGGCTCAGCTGGGGGCCGGGTGGTTTGCAGGGCTTTCTTCCCGCAATCACTATGGGCTTATTGCCAGATTGACGCTTTGGGAGAAATTAAACGATTATCTGGAAACTTTGGGTGATGAGGAATTTAAAAGGGCGCTTTTGTTTTTAAGGCGGGCATTTGCAGATTTTACTTCATCTGAAAAGGATCAGATTGCAGAGAATCTGGGAGAAATCTGGCAGCTAAATCCTTGGCAGGTCAGTGAGGCTCTTAATGATAATCTGACCGATGAGGCCCAGGAATTTCTGGATGGCCTGGAGGACTTTGACTTTGGGGATATCTGATGAACAAGGAGGACGGCTATGGATATGAAAAAGCGAATGACCAGATGGCGTCTTATTCTGGGTCAGGAAAGCCAGAAGGATTTTGAGCAGATGAACAATGGACAGACTCTGGAGCTTTCTGCTGAACAATGGATGATGGATCAGGCTTTGGCGGCCATCTACAACACCCCTGCCAACGGCGGCTTTGGTTCAGGAGGCCAGGGGGCAGGGAAAGGCCCATCGAATCCGCAGGTTACAAGATGGCTTGGGGATGTGCGGACTCTGTTTGACAAGGATCTGGTGAAGATCGTCCA
>CATLBO010000167.1 GCA_949879025.1 uncultured Hungatella sp.
ACTCCGTCCAGTGCATGAACCGCATTGCTGCCGGAGCCATAAATCTTTTTCAGGCCTTTTGCCTGTAATATTTCCATAAACAAGTCCCTCCGTAAAACAGTGCCTTCGGCACCTTACTGATTCCATGCTCGCCTGGAGGCGGATTGTCCTACAAGGTAAAACAGCGCCTTCAGCCCCTTACTGATTCCACATCCGTCTGGTAACGGACTATCCTACAAGATAAAATAGTACCTTCAGCTCCTTACTGATTTCATGTCCGTCTGGCGGCGGACTGTCCTGTAATGAGAAAAATCTGTATGCATGCAAAGAAATCATCCTTTGATACATACAGATTATCTCATAAAAATCTTTCCAAATTCTTTCCCCGGGAAATAAATTCTAACGGTTTTGAAAGAATTGCTGTTCCTTCGGCAGGAATACGGAAAAAGTGCTTCCTTTTCCGGGAACGGAAATAACCTTGATATAGCCGCCCTCATCGGATATGATTTGACGCGCCAAATACAGCCCGATTCCCACGCCTTCCTGTTCCTGCGAGGTCCCGGAACGATAAAAGCGGGCAAATATCCTTGACTGCTCACTTTCAGGGATGCCTGCACCGGTATCCGATATATCAATCCTTACAAACATTTCATAACTGACAGCAGAAATGGTTATTGTTCCATGCTCCGTATATTTGACCGCATTGTCGACAATATTAGCCAGTGCTTCTGCTGTCCATTTGGAGTCAAATACCGCATAAATGTCTGTGTTATGCAGATGCAGGGATAATCCTTTTTCCGCGGCTTTTGCCGTATATTGTTCAGCAATGCCCTGGAGCAGCGGCTGCAACGGTGTGCGCCTGGGTGAAAGGGAAATAATTCCGTTCTCCAGTCGGGAGAGTTTTACAAGAGAGTCAATCAAAAAACGCAGTTTTTCAGACTGCTTATACAGCGCATCCACATTGGCTTTCATCGATGCCAGAAGATTTTCTTTCGTGGACATTACTTCTTCCATGGAAATTAACTCTTCCATGGAAATCACCTCTTCCATCAGAAGCTCACTATATAGTAGTAGGTTTGCAATCGGCGTCTTTGTCTGATGGGAAATATCCGCAATCAGGGACTTCATTCTGTCTTTTTCCCAGGCCGCATTTCGAGAAGAAATCTCTGCCGCGGAAAGATAGTGCGCAAATTTTGTTTCCAGTGCAGACAGCTTACTTTCATCAAAAGTGGTTTCGGAAAAAGAGCCATCCATTGCGGCATCCAACATCCCTTCGATTGCATCCATGGTTTTTCCGGCTTTCTTTCGAGTCCATAATACAATGACGGCTGCCGTCAGAAAACAAAGCAATATGACAATAATTCCAGTTTCATCCATCTTTTTTTACCCAGGTATAACCGATTCCATAAACAGTTTTGATATACTCCTGTGCGCAAAGCTTATCCCGCAGACGCTTAACCGCAACAGAAAGGGCGTTTTCATCCACATATTCCGGGCCGTCTGTCCAAATTCGGTCTGCAAGCTCTCCCCGGGTCATCGTCCGGCCACGGTTTTCAACAAGCAAATGCAGCAGTCTTTGTTCCGTTTTGCTCAATTCAACCCTGGCGTTCCCCACGCAAAAGGCCATGGACTCAAAGTCAAAGCAAAAATGATCGATATGAATTGGTATATTTTTAGGAATGGACATTTGCTTCCGCAGCTGGGTATTCACCCTTGCACGTAAAACCGAAAGAGAAAATGGCTTGGTAATATAATCATCGGCGCCCTGTTCCAGTCCATCTACAATATCCATATCCGTATCGTTGGCGGTCAGCAGAATCACCGGAATATCCGGTGTCTTTTCCTTGATTTCCCGCAGCAGGTCAAGCCCGCTGCCGTCAGGCAGGCTGATATCTAACAAGATTAAAGACACACGGCCGCAAAGGAGCTGTTCCCTCGCCGTTCTCAAATCCTTGCAGGAAATAATCTGCCGGCCATCTGTTTTCATCGCCTTGCTCAACCCCTGATTCAAGCCTATATCATCTTCCACTATCAATAATTGTTCCATGTATCTTGCTTCCTTGTTATTCAAATGCCGCCCGTTCAGTTTATGTCCCAACAGGCCAAAAGTCAATGGAATCTTTTCGGCTAAGCAAACCCATTCTCACGCTTCCATTCCTTCCATGCAGCCTCATCCATCAGCCGCACATAGAGCTCCTGCAGCTGCCGGTTCTCCACACCCTCCGTGCACCAGACGGCATAAATCAGCAAAGTAGGATTTTCCTCTGTGGACAGATAATCCAGGAAATAATCCAGCACTTCTTCTTTTCCCTTCAGCTTCTGAATACAGTGAAACAGCGAAATTCTGTCATTCCTGTCCAGATCGTTCCGATTCAGGGCTTCTCGCAGCCTTCCCGCATGGACATTGGGATAATCCTTCACGGCGCTGATGGTATGGCAGGCATCCCGGAAGCCCTCCCCCCGGAGTCTGGGCAGTACCTCAAATACCCTCTCATACCAGGCTTCCTTCACCTCCCAGGTTCCTTCATAGGTGATGATGGAGACCGCCTCCGCATAGGCCCCGCATTCCCACAGCTTTTCAATCTCCTTCGTCATGCCCGGCACATGGAAACGGACCAGCATCTTGATCAGCTTCATCCGCACTTCCATGTTGGATTCCTGGGTGCAGGCTTTTTTGAAATATGTTTTCTGTTTTCCCGGCAAAGTCTCAAATTTATAAAAGCTGTCAATGATCTCTATTTTTTCCTCCGGATCTTCGGTCTGTTCATACAGCTCCATCAACTGACTGGGGGGTCCATCTATATTTATCCCAAACCCAACCTCTTCGTCATTATAACCTGCTATCACTTCCCGGAGCCACCGTTCATACCACTTACATATGCAGAAATGTCTGATCCTCAAATCCGCAGAAAAGGTACAAAAATTCCATCCACAGCTTCTGCCATTCCGTCTGATAGGAGAAGTGATGATGAACAATCTCCTCTCCCAGCACTTTTTTATCCAGAAGGTGGACGGCCGCCTCCCGGTCCAGCCTGACAGCTTCTCTGACGGCATCGGGAGACAGGCTGTACATACGGTTTGTAGTCATGCTCAACAGATAAGCGCACATGGTATCCATGGGCTTCCATCCCATACCATACAAAAGCTGTACGCTGCTTTCATGGGAAATTCCCATATACCTTTCCCGCATATCCGCAAATCCTAAAAGTGCCTGATATCTGCCGTTAGGATTGATGTAATTGTTATATCGATCCACCCAAAAGTTTCTTACGACAGGGCTTAATTCGACCAGCAGGCTCCTCCAGTCATTCTGTTTCTCGCTCCCCTCATCCAGGCTCTGCAGCCCTTCCGTGGCAAATTTACGGGGCTCACAGTATTTTGGCATGACCTGCCCCATTTTTGACAGGGTATCCTCAATGTCGTCTCCCTGTTCCAGTATTGTCAGGAGATATCTGGGAATCCAGCCTCGCAGGTTTGGATTCCGGAATGCCCTGCGTACCTTGTCAAGCTGTGCTTTTTTCTCTTCCATCATTACAGTTCCCTCTATTCCAGGTTCCTTTCCGTCTTTTTTGCCAGACCATGGTAATACCACATGAACCGGCATACCTCCTCATAAGTCTCCCAAATCTTGTCCCGGCGTTTTTATGCCATAAGCTTTTGTGACAGGAGCGATCTTTGCCTGCAGGTTCTCTTTCAGGCGGAGCTTAAGTTCTTCCCCGCACTCTTTCCACTGTTCTGTTTCCCTTACATGTTTATAGGCAAAATCCCTTGCCGGTTTCTGCCCGGCCGGTGTTCCCAACAGGCTTTTCCAGTCAAATGCGATCATGTCTGTGGGATGGCTCTCCAGATATACCTCCCACCGCTGTCTGGCAGGGGCGGTATCCCTATGATAGCCTTCCATGGCTTTCTGTCTTTCGCGCTCTTCCTCTTCCAGCATCTTCTTCTCATAATAATCGGAAACCTTTACCGGACGTCCCTGGGCATGAAAATAATAAGCAACACCACTCTGTGTCTTTACCATCCAGTAATAGCTGGCGTTCCACAAGGCAGGCATCAACCGCCCTCTGTCTCCCCGGTTAAGGGGTTCTTCCAACTTAGGCCTGTTGCTGTTCCACCACTCTTCCCATTCTTTGGGTTCCACTTCCCCTGCTGCAACGCGCAAAAATATCTGTTTCATCTCATCCTGAAAGCTCATCTTCATGCCTCTCATGTTCATCCTGATACTGATTCAGATCAATGCCCATACAAAACGGATGCCTTCTTTTTCTTCATATCTCTGCCCTGCTTCCGCTTTCCCTCATATCGCCTCTCCAAGCCCTTCCATGACCCCCATCAGTTTCTTATATCCTGTCTCGCTGGCGGCTCCATAAAGCGTTTCCAGGTCACCGCAGTCCATAACGACAACCATGTTGTCAGAGGCATTGCTGTAAAAACTCATGTCCATCCCCAGCCAGCCATGAAGACCAAAGGGCTGTTTTTCAAGGCCGAAATTCCTGCCAGCAAACGTCAGTCTGAAAACTGGTATCCTACAGATCCAGTGTATTTAAGTACCTGCATCTTGTCAGAAAAGAGTAGTCATCGATTTCAGCATCATGGAGTGACAGCTGTTTGAGCCTCGTCATTTCCCCAATCAAAGAAAAATCATCCTCCTTTATCACCAGCCAGAAAGGAAGACGCACATCTTCTATCTTCTTTACGGCAAAAAAGTTTCTTTTTCTGCTGTCCAGGCATTTGATCATTGCCAGACCGCTGAACGTCTGCAGGTCATGTCCTGTATTCTTTTGTATCCAGATCACAAGCCTTGGATCGATTCCATACTGTTTTACAATCCTGAAAATTCCTCCCAAAGAAAAATATCCTATCCTTCCTCCTTTTGCGTCAGTTCCGCCAGCATATGACGGGCATCTTCTACAACATACAAGGTCCCGCCCTCCCGGATTGCATATTCCAGATGGGTTTTGGCGTTTTTTAACTCTCCACAGGCAATGTCAACATCCGCAAGGCATACGGCAGAAACCACCTTTTGAATCTTTGCTGTATATCTGGCGCTTCGAGCTTCCTCCATACGGCGGAATGTCTCATGGTCACCCCGCCGCAAAGCCAAGCTAGAATCCATAACCTTCAGCAGCTCCTGGCCTGTTCTCTGTAGGGATGCTTTTTTGAATGAGGAAACAAGAACCTCTGCCTCATGTTTAACCTGCATTGCCCTTTCCAAATCTTCCATTTTTTTATAACAGTTAAAACGAATGTTCAAAAGAGAAATCTGATAATTAACACTTAATTTGTACTTACACAAAGGCTCCGCCAAAGCTAAGGCATCAGAAAACTGTCCAGACCACATAAGGCCGGATGCCTCATTGATACGGACAGCCACGGCGCTCCGCTTTCTTTTATGTACTTTTTCAAGCAGACGCAGCACCTGAACATAGGTTACCGGATCGCAGTTCTGGTTCAGGATCAAATTCAGAGACATAAAATCCCAGGAAATCCAGACGTTGATTGGAAAAGTGACCGCAATAAGAATGAACAGTTTAAGTAAAACCTCTGCCATGCCATCATCACCCCACCAGATTCCTCTAATATTGATAATGATATGCAGCAGTAAGATCAGTATGAGAAGCCCCTGCTTAGCTCGAAGTCTTTTTTTGTATTGACGAACAATCTCTTCCGGAGTTTTATTTTGATATTGCATAGCAGCTTTCATGTTTGTTTTCATCCTCTTTTCTTTCACGTTATGTTGGTACATTCCGTTTAACAGTT
>CATLBO010000168.1 GCA_949879025.1 uncultured Hungatella sp.
TGGCAAAGGAAGTAGGGCACCGGCTGGAGGACCTTGTGGCGGAGATTTTCTCTAAAAAGACAGGTCTGAAGGTTTACCCCGTGCGGAAGATGTTCCGCCACCCGCTCTACCCGTTCATGCTGGCGGATGTGGATTTCTTTATAGATTTCCCCGACGGCAGCAAGGGCATCCTTGAGTGCAAGACCACCAATTACAACTGCCAGAATAAGTGGGCAAATGACTCCACCCCTGTCAATTATGAGTACCAGGGCAGGCACTACATGGCGGTTATGAACATCGATAAGATGTACTTCGCCTGCCTGTACGGGAACAACGAGAACGAGTTCTTTATCCGCTGCATGGAGCGCGACCTTGACATTGAGGAAGACCTGATCGCGGAGGAGGAATTTTTTTGGACAGAGAACGTGGAAAAAGGCGTGGAGCCGCCCTATACGGAAAAGCCAGACCTTGTGCTGGAGAGCATACGGAAACACTGCGGACCGGCGGACAAGGATGCAGACGCGGTAAAACTTGACCGGAAGTACCTTGCCAGTATTGAGAAGTATATGGCATTAAAGGAGCAGAAGGCGCAGCATGAGGGCGAGGCAAAGAAACTGGATGAAAAAATGAAGGAAGCCTATGCGGAGATCGTGGAGAAGATGGGAACAAGCTGTACCGGCGTTCTGAGGAACGGCAGTGAGGAATATGTGGTTTCCTATAACCCCGCCTACCGCACGGGCATTGACAAAAAGGGGCTGGAGCGCTTAAAGGTGCAGCACCCGGATGTCTATGATGACTATGTGAATACGACGGAGAGCAGGAGGTTTTCCGTCAAGGTGAAAGGAGCGGCCTGATGAAGAAGAATGACCTTGTATATATCTGTTCTCCGCTGTCGGCACCGACAGAGCAGGGGATACGGAAGAACATGGAGAAAGCGGCGTATTATGCAGGTCTTGTATCCGGCGTTACCGGGTGCAGGGCAATCGCGCCCCACAGCTTCCTTCCGGAATATCTGGATGACAACATCCCGGAGGAGAGGGAAGCGGCGCTTGCCTTCGGGCTTGACCTGCTGAAACTGAGCAAAGCCATCGTTGTGTGCGGCAGCCGGATCAGCAGCGGGATGCGGGGCGAGATCAGACTGGCAGGGGAGCTGGATATCCCTGCCTATGCCCTGGTCGAATCTGCCGGCGGCATTGCACTGGCGAAAATAACGCAGGAGGAGAGAACGGATGAAATGCAGATTTGTAAAAGAAATATTTCACAATAAGGACAATGGGTACTGTATTTTCGTGTACCACACGGAGAGCACGGAAGTCCCGGAAGCGGCAAAAGATCCAAATTATAAAGGAAAGGGCACCCGGTTTACAGCGACGGGTACGGGTCTGCCGGATACGGAGACAACGGAAGCGGAGCTTACAGGAAACTGGGTAAGGAACAAGTATGGACTGCAGTTACAGGTCGAGAGTTATGAGGAAATCTTACCCCAGACAAAGGAAGGGATCAGGGGCTACCTGTCCTCCGGCATGATAAAGGGTATCGGACCGAAGATGGCGGAGCTGATCGTGGAGAAGTTCGGTACAAGAACCTTTGATGTGCTGGACAATTATTCGGACAGCCTGCTGGAGATCAAGGGCATTACCCGCAAAAAGCTGGACGGCATCCTCTTATCCTATCAGGGCAGCCATGCCATGCGCGACCTTGCTGCTTACCTTACGCCTTTTAAGGTGACGCCCAAAAAGATACAGAAAATCTATGAGGAATTTGGAAATGCGGCGCTGGATACCGTAAAGAACCAGCCCTTTGCGCTCTGTAAGATCAGCGGTTTCGGTTTTCTGACCGTGGATGAGATTGCAAAAGCCAATAAGGGAAAGCCTGACGATCCCCTGCGGATCGAGGGCTGTATCTGGTACTGCATGGAACAGGATATGCAGGAAGGAAATCTGTTTCAGGACAAGCAGCAGTTCCAGAGAAAAGTATATGAACAACTGAATAAAGGCTACCAGGGGGAGGCCGTCACGGAGATGGCAGTCTACAAGGTGCTCTACCAACTGGTAAGGGATAAGCGTATGTATTATGAAAGCGGCGCCCTGTATCCCGCGAATGTGTACGGCTATGAGTGCGGCGCAGCAAAAAAGCTGGTATCCCTGCTTACGGCTAAGCAGGAGGAACAGGATATTACCTTCCTTCTGGCGGAGGCACAGAAAGAACTTGGCATCAGCCTTTCCCCGAAACAGGAGGAGGGCGTCAGGAAGGCGTTCCGCCATCCGGTTAGCATTATTACCGGAGGACCCGGAACAGGAAAGACCACGGTACAGAAGGTGCTGCTCTATGTCCATGAGAAACTGGGCGGCGGCAGCGTGCTGCTGACAGCGCCCACGGGCAGGGCAAGCCGCAGGATGGCGGAGAGCACGGGATGGCAGGACGCCATGACGATGCACAGCGCGCTTGGGCTTACCAGTGACGAGGACAGTGAAGAATTGGAGGAAATGTTGGAGGCAGACTTCATCATAGCGGACGAGTTTACCATGTCCGATATGAGGCTGTCATACATCTTTTTTGCCCATATCCGGGCGGGGAGCCGTCTGGTGCTGGTGGGGGATGTGGACCAGCTTCCCAGTGTGGGACCCGGCAATGTATTCCGCGAGCTGGTTCAGTGCGGCGTGATCCCGGTCACGGTGCTTGACACGATCTTCCGTCAGGCGGAAGGGAGCCGTATCATTGCCAACGCAAAGCGGATGCAGGAAAATGACGCGGCGCTGGATTACGGTGCAGGCTTTTCCTTTATCCCTGCGGGGAGCGCGGCAGAGGCTGCGGAGAAAGTGCAGGAGCTGTACCGTGCCAGCGTGGATGCGTTTGGCATGGACAAGGTGCAGGTGCTGACGCCCTACCGCAAGACCGGGGAAGCCAGTGTAAATGCGCTGAATGAAAGGTTATGGGAGATGGTGAACCCGAAGGAGGAGGGAAAGCCGGAGATTTATTCCGGGAAACGCACCTTCCGTCTGGGAGACCGGATCATCCATAACAAAAACAAGAACCAGATCAGCAATGGTGACATCGGATACATCAGGGATATTTATATGGATGAAGATGGAACGGAGGTTGCGGAGCTGGAATTTTCGGAAGGACGTTTCGTGAAATACGGGAGTGAGGAACTGGATATGGTGGAACACGCATATGCAACGACCGTCCACAAAAGCCAGGGAAGCGAATACCCGATGGTGATCCTGCCGTGGCTGCCCATGTTTTACAAAATGCTGCGGCGCAATATCTTCTACACCGCAATCACAAGGGCAGGCGTACAGGTCGCCATCATCGGCAGTAAAAGGGCTGTCTGTACCGCCATCCACAATACGGAGTGTGACCGGCGCAATACCCGCCTTGGGGAGCGCGTCATCAGGGAATACAGCCAGGTGCTTGAGGAAAAGGGAAAGCAGCCTGAAAACAGCGGATACCGGCAGGAAGTAATCAATTTATAGGTGGAGGGTTTGTGCCGTACAGGTCAAGCCTGCAGAACTTGAAAGGAGCATAGCAAAAATGGATGATATGGAGAAAAAAACAGAAGAAATGAAAACAGGGGAAGTGGAAATGAACCAGAAGATGACAGAAAGGGCAGACTGGATCGATACGCAGACCTACTGGTATCTGATGCAGCTTCTGGAAATAAGTACGGCTGAGGCGGAAGAAAAGTTCCCGTGGAACATTGCAATTATCAGGGAGGTGTTTGAGGAAGCCGTGACTGTACTCAATAAGCATGGATACAAGGTATGTGATCCGTACATATCCACACCGGAAGTCGGCCGGCAGTACCGCTGCACGCTTTCCGAGTGCGGCTGCGAGAACTGTAACTGTCAGGATGAGTTTATGGAAAAGGAAAGGCTCATTTCCAATATCGAGGATGCCGTTGCGCTTACCGGACTGAAGATCATAAGCGGTAGAAAAGACAGCATCATCGTCAGGGAGGGCAGCATTGATGCGGATTTTGAGATCCGTGTCAGCCAGCTTGCCGGATAGGGGGCTGCAGTATGGAAAAAAGAGACTATAAAAAGGAGTTCTGTACCCTGATGGATAAGTTTGCTTTCCGCTACTCCAGATGGCAGGTATGGAATGATTTTCTGAGCCTGTCTGCGATTTCCATGGCAAATGTAATACCCACGCCGGAAAAAGAGGAGCGGGAGGAAAAATACCATGCCATCATAAGCGGCTACCGGGAGGAGGAACGGGAGATTTTCCCGCAGATGTTACACCTTGTAGTGCTGGCATTGAGCGATAATCCGGAGCAGGACTTTCTGGGCAGCCTGTACCATCATCTTGAGCTGCATCAGGAGCAGAAGGGGCAGTTTTTCACGCCCTACCATATCTGTGAATTTATGTCGGAAATACAGTTTACGGATTCAGAAGCGGATGAAATGCTGAAGGAACGGCGCTATATCAGTGTAAACGATCCTGCCTGCGGCGCGGGCGCCATGCTGATTGCCTTTGCAAATGTGGCAAGAAAACATGGCATCAATTACCAGAAGCATGTGCTGTTCGTGGCACAGGATATTGACCGCACCGCAGCCATGATGTGCTACATACAGATGTCCCTGCTGGGATGTCCCGCCATCGTGGTGATCGGGGACAGTCTTGCAAAACCGTTCCCACACCCGGATAACGAGGTGTGGTGTACCCTGTTTTATTACCTGAATCACTGGCGCTTTGTGTCAGGGGAGATAGGAGAGAGACAGGAAGACAGCGGGGATGCGGAAAAACAGGGAATGGCTGCCGTCACCTTAGAACATCCGCCTGAAAATGTCAGGCTGATAGAAGGAGCGGACGGACAGCTCATGCTGTGTATGGAAACGGCATCATAACAGGTGCTGAAGAAAGGAGCAAAAATGAAGAATGTAGCAGACATCCGGTTTCAACTGGATATATTGCGGCGGGACGGCTATCATGCCGCTGCGCGGATCATCGAATCCTTGCAGGGAACGGTCAGCCGGGAGGCTGAAATGGAATACCTGAAGGAATTTGTCCGGCAGGGCTGTTTTGATGAAGAACTCATTCGTGACCAGCTTCGCTGTCTGTGGACGGCATACTGCCTGCACCACGGGCTTGATGCGAATACATCCGGGTACGACAATGACCTGAAGAAGTTGTGGAACACCATGGCGGAGGATGAACCTGAAACTGCAGATTGGAGCGATTATGACAGCTTTGACAATTTCATGTGCAGGTTTCTTGTGTAAGGTAAATTAAAAAATTTCATAAAAATTCAAGGAAAACAGGGGAAGGCTGGTACTTATTCTATGTACCCCTTCCCGGAAAGGAAGGAGAAAACAAATGGGAGAAACAACAGCAAATGCAGCGTATATGTACGACGAGGTGGAGGAAATCCGCAATCTGAACAAAGTGGAGGGATTTGATCCCAGAAGATACATGAGGATCATCGGGCAGGAAGGCCAGGCAGGAAAGTATTATCTCGACGTGGCGTTCCGTAAGCTCTGGTTCCGGCTGAAGTATCCGGAGGGCAAGATTGTGAAGAAAATCCTGAAGATGACGGATCAGGTTGCCATTGTGGAGGCACGGATATACCTGCACCGCAATG
>CATLBO010000169.1 GCA_949879025.1 uncultured Hungatella sp.
TCCATTTACGCTCATTTTTCAAATCCTCCATTGTCATCAATTATTTTAATGGCAGCCCCTCAGTCGTTCAGAGCCGCCCCTGCTCTCTCATGATAAGTCCGAGCAGTTCATCCCATCATGCAGACACACCGCCTAACTTCCCCTGTCAAACTTCATGACAAACACCCCCTTTCGCTGTCATCCGCTAATAATACGAACCAGCCTTCAAAAACGTTTCATTTCTCTTATCACCTACAGCCACCCCCGCAGTCCGCAGAGGCAGGTTTATGCGCCTCTGCGGAATAGGGTGTAAAGATTATATCTGTATATCTAATGTGCTGCCCGAAGACGGTGCTTTTGTACCTGCTGCCAAGTCAGACTGTATCTGATGATAAGATACAGTTCCCTTTGCGTTTTCTCCATACTCTTTTTTCAGGCGTGCCAGTTCATCATTATAGATAGATGTAAACACCCGCGCCCTTGCAAATTCTTCCTCTGTGCTTATGGCCTTCCAGTTCCTTGATTCGGGATTGTAAGATAGCGTTTTATTCCCATTGTTATCCCAAAACATACAGGCTGCATTCATCTTTCCGCCTGTCTTTCTCATGCTTGATTCATAGATGGCTTTCCTGTCCGGGGAAACGGTCTCTCCATGCTGCATACATAATTTCCTATATGCCGCATCATCCCGCTTCCCGGTGGCAAATTCCTTCTGTGCCAGCTCCTTTATTGCCGCCTCAAATTCTTCCTCCGACATTGCAGGCTTATCACGCTTCGTCATGATATTATCCCAATTCGGCTTCGTGAATTGAATATCAACCGGCTTGAAACGCAGTGCAAAATTCCCATAATCACATTGAGCTAACGGATTATTGGAATTTTTCTTATTGCCGAACATCTGCTGTACCATGTTGGCATATTGTGAATAATTGTCTCTTGTTATCTGCATATCACATACCTCCTTGATAAAAATTTTTTCTTTTTCTAAAGCTATCCCACCTCATAAAATCCATCGGCGGATTCACCCGCATTTCAAACCACGATTGCACCAGGTGACTAAAAATTGCACGAAATGACCATAAAGTTTATAACATCACCACCGCCTGGAACTTTTCCGCATCGCAGGAAACGGCAAAATCGCCCCCATATTTATCTGCCACCGCCTTCACATTCGACAGGCCGGTGCCTTCCGTGACCTGCACCTTTTCCACCACGGGGTTCCTTACGGAAAAGATCAGCTTCCCTCCCTCCTGCACCAGCTTGACATGGATGACGGCCTTCCTTCCCTGCCGCGCCGCCTTCACGCACTCATGGATGGCATTGTCCAGCAGGTTGGAGAGTAGGATCACCGTTTCCTCCTCATTCAGCCGCAGCCCGCCCATGTCGCCCACCCGGAACGTCATGGACACGCCCTGCTCCCTTGCGGCGTGGAACTTCTGGTTCAGGACGGCGTCCACCACCGGATGGTTCGTGTTGACCGCCGCCATCTCCACCGATATGCTCTCCGTCAGCCGTTCCGCAAGCGCGGCGGCAGCCTGCGTGTCGCCTTTCTTCAACAACACCTGCATTGTCCTTATCTGGTTCTTGTAGTCATGCATCTTCCTCCCCTGCCGCTCATAGACCGCCTGCATATCCCGGTAATGGGCAAGCTGGCTCTCCTTCTTCTGGCCTGCCAGCGCGCTTTCCCGGAACAGCTCCTCTTTTTCAAGGATACCCTGCAACAGCTCTATGACAAGGATGTTGATGAATATCAGCCCCACCGACAGAAAAAGGTATGCCGTCTGTACCTTTGCCTCTGCACTGTTACAGAAGAACATTAGCAGCATGGATGCCACAGTGAGCAGCGGAATCATGGAAAATTTCAGCCACTCCTTACGGGAAAGTTCTCCATAATTGTTTTGTCCTTTCCATATTTTCCGGACTATGAACACCAAACAGAGCCAGAGCATTTTTGAGGGCAGAAGCAGAAAAGTAAGCACCACGTTTGGGGAAATGGACATATTTTCTATCTGCAAGAAAAAAAGGTCTGTCAGAAACAGCAACGCATAATTCAGCCCGGAAAAGAAGATACGCTGTTTCCAGCCCGCTTCGTAAAACACTGTGCAGAATGTGATGGAAACAAGGATTATCAGCATGACCTTGATTCCCATTAAATCAAAATGTCCTCCTAATAGCGCCACTACCATGTCAGCAAAATACAAAACAACATATCTGCACTTTCCCAGCCGCCCCACATCCGTTTTCTTCAAAAAGGTATCAAAGAAATATACGCTCCCCCATGCCTCTATCGCCATGATACAGAATGAAAGTACCCACAATGCCATGATCACTCCGCCCCCTTAAACAATGTATACTGCCGCTTCACTTCCGGGTATCTGGACTTCGGCACTGATATCTCCTTCCCGGTGGTCAGAACCATGACATAGCTGCTGAGTTTCCCGATGTACCTCATGTTGATAAGGAAACTCTGGTGTATCCGCACGAAGCCCATCCCCGCCAGTTCCGCCTCCAGCTCATCCATCTTCTTGTAGATGCTGTACGTTTCCCCCGCCGTGTAGAACACGTTCTTGTGCCTGCTCGTCTCAATATAGATGATGTCATCCACCCGCAGGCGCACGGTTCCCTCCACGAAGCCGAACTCCACCACCCGCTCCTCCCTTAGGATGTCATCCAGGCACTCCGGCAGAGTCTGTTCCAGGTCATCCTTTAAGAGGAACCGGCTGGCCTTCACCTTGTACCCGTCCAGCGCATAGTTCACATAGGCGGTCACCAGCACGATATGTACCTTCGGGCATTCCGCCTTGATCCTCCCCGCCGCCTCCAGCCCATCCATACCCTCCATGTTGATGTCAAGGAACACAATGCCGCATTCCCGCACATACCCCATATCCGCATAAAGCTCCTCGCCGGAACCGTATTCCCTTATTTCAAAATCATGCCCGCAGGCTTCCAGCAGCGCCCGCAGCGCACCCCTGTCCTCCCTGCTGTCATCACAGACCGCTATCTTCATCGCATTTCCCTCAATTCTGTGTTTATTTCCACCATAAATTATATCGGATTATGGGGTATCCTATCAAATCCCATTGCACGAAACTCCCATAAATTGCACGAAATGACTATAAGCGCACAGCCCATACTGGCCGTGTAAGCATATTACCTCTTATTTCCCCGCTTTCCAAATCAGACCGCCCGGCCTGCCTGCGGAAAAGGCAGACCGCCGCATATGGCGGATGATGGCCATAGTGCGGCGGTTTGTCTTTCGTAAGGTTCCTTCATTCTATGAATCAATTATTCCATTCGTAATCTGCACAATTTCATCTGCCTCATTTGCCAAATATTTACTATGCGTAACAACGATTACGCATTTCCCCAACTCATGCGCAGTCTGCCTTAATAACTCAATAATTCCCTCTGCCGTCTGTTCATCCAGATTCCCGGTCGGCTCATCTGCCAATAAGACTTTTGCATTGCTTGCCAGCGCCCTTGCAATCGCTACACGTTGCTGTTGCCCACCGGACAGCTTCATTACATTTCTTTTCCATGCTTCCTGTGGGATATTCACTTTTGTAAGCAGTTCCCCCGGCTTATCTGTTCCTCCCAGCCTTACGTTTTCCTCCGTGGTGAGATAATCAATCAGGTTATACTCCTGAAAAACTAAGGATACATGGTTCTTTCTGTGGTAATTCAAACCCTTCGCAAGGATATCTTCCCCTTCATATAGAACGGTGCCTCCTGTTGGACTGTCAAGCCCTGCCAGCAAAGATAAGAGAGTTGTTTTTCCGGCTCCGCTGGCTCCGATAATGGCATAAAACTTTTTTTCTTCAAACCGCACAGAAATATCGCCTAAAACTTTCCTGTCCTTTTGGGATTTATATACATATTCTATATTTTTTGCTTCTAATATCATTTCAACCATCCTCCTTATTTACACCTGCGCGCATAAACTGTTTTATAAATCCTGCAGGATATCTTTGGGATTTCTTTTCAATATGCCAATACCCGATACACATACAGATATCACAATAAGCAGGGCAATGCCCGAAACATCCTGTATTAACATCCCGGAAGTAATTTCTGCCTGCACGCCCACCACATTCTGCCCTGATTTTTCATATGACAATGCCACTTTCCCTTCATCCAGTAAATCCTGTTCTCCCGCACTCTGTACCTGCTGTTCTACCAGATAATCCGCCGTCAGGCCTGACACTCCCGGTGCCGCCAAGAAGGAAACCAACACAGCCACTGCTGCAATCATAAGTGCTTCTGCCATGATCTGGGCCAAAATCCGTATTTTTGAAGTTCCCATTGACAGCATGATTCCAATTTCCCTATTCCGGCTTTTCATCCAGAACTGAAAAATAAGGAACAGGATAATCAGGCCTGCCCCTGAAATTACCCAGACTAAAGTTCTGCTGTACTTCTCCATTTCATTAAAATTTGCGGACAGGGTATTCATATTTCCGTTATTGTCAATCAGGTCATACCTTTCCCACGCTATATCTACCCCCATTACACTTATCTTTACAGCTTCATATTCATCCACATCTGC
Organism: uncultured Hungatella sp.; assembly: GCA_949879025.1. Classification (GTDB taxonomy): domain Bacteria; phylum Bacillota; class Clostridia; order Lachnospirales; family Lachnospiraceae; genus UBA3402. Next base: position 4,529 of record CATLBO010000169.1, read on the forward strand.
AATCTTAAAATATGCCTTTTCATATAATGGGTCGCCTGCCTTTCCATCCACCTTTTCAGGGAAATCCAAATCCGTAAAAATAATATTTTCAGACCGGTAAGTATCCCCATACATATAAGGAGCTATAGGTTGGTTTACCCGATAGATACCGACAACTTCTGCTTCATAAATCATAGGATCCTCTTTATCCCGGCAGTTGCCAAAACTTATTCTGCTTCCAATTTCTAATTGGTTTTTATCTGCAAGCTCTGCCGAAATGACACAGACATCCTTTTCACCTTCTTTAATCATTCTGCCATCCATGATAAAAGCATTTCCCGAAAGAAAATTGGAATCCATGGACATATCTTTGTTCCCGACCAACGACACACCTCCAAGGTCGCTATACTGATCCACATCCTCGTCCTCAATGCGGATAAAACCAACTGGTCTTGCAGCCGTTGTAACTGTTGTAATATTGTAATCGGCAATCCCTTCTGTACCCGCTATTTTTTCGATATCCTCCACTAACAGGGTTTCAAAAGAATTATCCGTCCATGTTCTCCAGCTTTCTACTCCGTTTATTGTAATTTTTTCTTGATGGTATCCGCCCAGGCTGCCTTCCTTATGATCAAGCTGCCTTGATAACTCGTCAATCCTCCGGTGCCGGTCTGCTTCATTTTCTTCCAGCAGAAGCCCTGCCCCGACTGCCTGCCTTGTATTATCCTGCATCTGAACAGTTGCTTTTCCACTGCTCATTCCAGCCAACAGCAGCAGGCTGATGGTAAATACAGTTACAAACAGCAGGATGCTTTTTACAGGTTTTCTGATAACAGAACGCCATGCCAAACTAAAACCTCTCATTTACTATCCCTCCATTTTTGATAAAATGTCTTTTGGGTTTGCCCTTAAAATGGGCAGCAATGAAATACAGACAGCAATAACCGCTATACAGCCTCCTGCAAAGAACATTGTTGCAATATCCCCTGCCTGTAAGGAAACTGACAGGAGAACTGCCGTATTT